>CAJFOF010000048.1 GCA_904395885.1 uncultured Lachnospiraceae bacterium | reverse complement strand
TTTTGGCAAAAAAAGTGGGGGATTTTAATAAAAAAGGAATCCAAAGCCCTTATAAATCAAGGGATTAAGATTCCGAGAGATTATTAGTGAAGTAAGGAGGGAACTAGTGTGAGATTTTACCGAAATGCAGTACCGGCAGCCATTGCTGTCGTAGCTCTCCTTCTGGCGGCCTGCGGCGTTGGGGGAGAAAAGACAGATGTGACTCAGAGAGCGCCGAAAGAGACGGAGGCTGGAATGAGTGAGCTGATTGCCACGATGCAGGGCAAAGAGGCGGAGGACCCTATGGAGGGGGATAACCAGGCTGTGGTGGAGATCGGGACAGCCGAGGAACTGGCTCAGTTCCGTGACCGTGTCAATGAAGGCGAAGCGGCCCTGGACGCGCGGCTGACGGCGGATATCGATCTGTCGGCCGTATGCGGGGAATCCGCAGGAAGTTGGGTTCCTTTTGAAGAGTACAACGGCGTCTTTGACGGAGGGGGACACGAGATCAGAGGGCTTTATATCGCACAGGAAACAGGCGACGGGGCGCTGTTTAAAACCATCGGTTATACCGGAATCGTGAAAGATCTGGGGATATCCGGCGCAAGGGTTCAGGCGCCCAATACGGCCGCAGCTCTGGCTATCCGAAATGAGGGGATTGTTGAAAATTGCTACAGTGCAGACGGGCAGATCGTCGGCAACGAGGCAATGGGGCTGCTGCGGGAGTCTGCGGAGGAGAGTTCTGTCACTGGATGTTATGTCACCGGATCCGTAGACGGCGGAGACCGGGCGGCCGGAATTGTAGGCTTTACCTACAGCGCAAATATTTCAGGATGCTGGAATGAGGCAGCCATCACCACGACAGAGCAGAACGGAGTGGTGGCCGGGATTGCCGGGTCTGTGCAGGGCAGCAAGATAGAAGACTGCTATAATGAGGGAACGGTTACCGGTGCCTGGGATACCGGCGGAGTAATCGGCGGGGCATCGGAGCAGAGTGTAATTACCGGATGCTATAATACAGCGGCCATAGCCGGGAAAGGCCGGGTGGCCGGAATTGCGGCGATGGCAGGTCAGGCTGTGATCGACGGCTGCTATAATACAGGTTCCGTAAGCGGTGTCAATGCAGTAGCAGGTATCCTGGCTATGACAAAGGGCGCCGAGCCTGACGCCAAATGTGTAGTGGCAAACTGTTTTAATCAGGGCGAGATTTCAGCGGAACAGCGGAACCTACGGTGCAGCCGGAGTCAGCGACCGAGGCGGAATTATGAGCGGGGATGAGGTGGAAACCGTCCTTTACAACAGCTATTCTGCAGGTACTCTGTCAGAAAAGGCCGGAGGCGTGATCTATTCCAACAGCATGACGGAGATAGACTCTGTTTTCTATCAGGATGACACGGCTGTAGGATACTATTTTAACCGGTTTGATGATGCCCAGGATACAACCCATGCCGTTTCAGCGGAACAGCTTACTGGCGGCCAGGTATTAGATCAGTTAAACGCCTATGTGGACAGCCATCCGGCGCTGCCAGACGGCTGTACTGAGGCAGCGGGAGCGGTCACGCTGGATAAATGGAAAGCAGGGGAGGACGGTTATCCCGTGTTTGAGTGGGAATAATTTTATAAAGATAGATATACGGAACGCTGCAGAACAATAGCTGATTTTGCAGCGTTTCTTTTTTCAAGGAAGGGTTCCCTTCCAAAAGTTATTGCGGTATAATAACCGCAAAGCGGTTATTATAGGCAAACGCCACAGAAAAGAGGGATTTTTATGTTAGAGGAAATCAAAGAACAGACCCGGCAGATAGTCAGAGAGCTTTTAGAAACGGCAAAACTGAAGCCAGGACAGATTTTGGTGGTTGGATGTTCTTCCAGTGAGATAGCATCTTTTAAGATTGGTTCTCATTCCAGTGAGGAAATCGGGAGATCTGTTTTTGAAGCCATTCAGGAGGAGCTGGGGCCAAAGGGAATTTATCTGGCAGCTCAGTGCTGTGAGCATTTGAACCGGGCGATCATTATAGAAGAAGCGGCAGCCGAAAAATACGGATGGGAGCCGGTCAATGTAGTGCCCAAACTGAAGGCCGGGGGTTCATTTGCAACAGCGGCTTACCACGGATTCCACGCTCCGGTGGCAGTGGAGCACGTAAAAGCTCACGCAGGGATCGACATTGGAGATACCCTGATCGGCATGCACCTGAAAGATGTGGCCGTACCAGTGCGTACCGCGGCCAAGGAAATCGGTGGTGCCCATGTAGTCTGCGCCAGAACAAGGCCCAAATATATCGGCGGTCAGCGAGCCGGATATGATGAGGAATTGGGCTGAATAAAAAATGCCCGGTCACAGACCGGGCGAATAAATCCGATAGCTGCCTTTTTCATGGTGCTTTACAGCATATAAGGCAAGATCGGCTTTTTTATACAGAGTTTCAAAGGTATCATTATTCCAGATCGCAACACCGATGCTGTAGGATAATGAGATAGTGTGCCCTTCCCATGTAAACTTAGGTGTTCGAGTCAGCAGGCTTTCAACTTTGGTGTTGAGGATTGAGGGATCCCCGGACAGTGAAAGTACGACCATGAACTCATCTCCGCCGATTCGGCAAATGCCGTCCCAATTTCGGAAGTTTTTACGGAGAATCTGGCTTAAATGAACCAGAGCTTGATCACCGCAGGGATGGCCATACCTGTCATTGATTTCTTTGAATCCGTCGATATCCAGAAGTATCATGGCTAATTCGGTATCGCGGCTTTTTTGGATGAGCTGTTCTTGAAAGTATTCATACAGCCCCTGGCGGTTGAGAAGGCCTGTAAGGGGATCCGACTTTGCAGTTGATTTTAATCGGAAAATTTCTTGTTTGTGTTTGCTTATGTCTTCCAAGTAGCCTAGGCCGTATTTGCGGATACCGTGAGAATCTGTCTGAAATTTAAAACGAAAGGAGTACCAGCGGTTTTCTCCATGAATGTCAGTGAGCAAGGCTTCTGCTTCCAGTTCTCTTCCAGTTTTAGATGCTGACTTTAGTTTGGCAGTAAGATCTGCCCAATTTTGAGCAGACAGAAAGCGAGAGGGCGGAACCCAGAGAGAAAAGTCGGAAATTTCTGTAGGGAGACCGAAGAGACTTTTCCAATTATCAGTAAAAATAGCGGTATCGCGTTCCAGATCCCAATCTAAAATAATGTTGTTCGTCTGTTTTAGTATGTAATTATATTTTTGAAGATTTGCGTCTAAAGCTTCTGTTTTGTCTAAAAGCTCTTTGTGGATTGCCTCAATCCGATTTCTATTTTGGATATTTTTAATCGTATAAGAAAAGCGGGCATATGAAATGATTAATACCATAATCAGCCCAATAAAGAGATTCCAGCTTTCTCCTAAGCCGAGGACGGGAAAAGCACGGGCGATAAAGAAGCCTCCGACAAAGAGGTAGTTGATCCAAGCGTACCAGGGAACCATCTGAATGCAGATTGCTGTTCCAAAAAGGCCTGTGACAAAGACGACAATGGAGACTGAATGACCGGCCTGTATGAGATCGTAGTAGTTTAGAGCGGTGCACCAGATCAGCCAGAAGGAAAATCCTGCACACTGAATTTTTACCAGACGATTCAGATTGTCGGCATACATGTAACTCGAAATAGAATAGAGAATACACAGGAACAGCATACTGCAGTAAAAACCAAAGTAAATCCGGTTGTTGAGTGTACCCAGTTTACTTTCTGAGAGAACAAAAAGGTTGTACAAATTAAAAAATTGCACGGCAACACAAAAACTTACAACTATGGAAGTAATACGGGCATTGGAATGGACGGTCTGCAGCCAGTAATCGGTGGCTATTTCTTTTGGCGGAAATAATCGCCGGATAAATTGATTTTTCATTATTTTCACCTCTTTAGAAGTTAAATTAGATATACCAAATTTAAGTCAAATTTTCAATTATTTTATACTGAATAACGAAAAAAAGAACATACTATAGGGAAGAAAGGATCTTCTGCCATCTGTATAATTTGCGGTAAGAGTGGTGTAGTAAAAAAATAAAAAGAGATATTGATGAAATTCAAATTTTGAAGTAAAATGACAGTATATTGTCTTTCTGTCAAGAAAGAATTGCAGAAATTATGAGACAACATGGAAAGGAGGAGAAGGGTTGGCCCAGGAAATTATCGAAGCGATCCGCAAAGCAGAGATAGCAGCCGAAGTCGATGAGAAAGAGGCTTCTAAGCAGGCGGAGCTGATTATTGCCGAGGCGGAAGAACAGGCTAAGGCAGATAAAACCGCCAGGATCCAGGCTGCGAACGCGGCAAGGCAGCAGGCGGATGCGGCTGCCAGAGCGCAGGTGGAGCAGATGATGGAAGCTGCAAAAGCCGAGATGGAAGCCGAAGGAGAGCGGCTGCGGAAAGCCGCCAGAGCAAGGCAGCAGCAGGCGGTTCAGGCGATCCTGGAGGAGTTACTGTAGGAAGGAGGGGTTTGGATTGGCAGTAGTGCCTATGAAAAAAATGCTGATCTGCGGCTTGAAAAAAGACCGCAAAGGAACCCTGGAATGCCTGCAGCGCCAGGGGGTTCTGGAGATCAGCGATGATCTGCAGGAGGATGATACATTCCGAAAAATGGATGTGACAAAATCCCGGCTCCAATTTGAAAAAAATGCTGAAGAACTGAGTCAGGCAGTAGCTATCTTACACGATTATGCCCCGGAGGGGAAAGGATTGGCAGCGTCGCTGGAAGGAAGAAAAGTCCTGACCTGGGAAGAATACCAGGAAAAGTCGGCAATGCATGAAAAAGCAATGGAGTCGGCAGAGCGGCTGATTGCTCTTGTAAAAGAAATCGGAGAACAAAAGGCAGAGCTTCCCAGACTGGCGCAGCAGTTAGATATGCTTGTGCCGTGGCAGTCATTTGACCTCCCACTTAATTTCAAGGGAACAAAGAAGACTGCGGCATTTATCGGCACGCTTCCGGAGGGGATTACGGCGGAACAGGCGACAGAGAAGATACGCACCATTGCGCCGGAAGCCGACAGTGCAGATGTCACGGTTGTAAGCGGATCAAAGGAACAGACGTGTCTCTTTATTGTATGTACACGCCAACAGAGGGAGCAAGTAAATACTGCTTTAAAGGAAATGAAGTTTGTGAAAGCGCCTCTTACATCAGCGATACCTGCAGAACAGAAACGGGAGCTGGAGGAAGAATTGCAGAAAGTAAAGGCGCGGATCAAGGAAACTGAAGAAGCGATTACCGGCATGGCGTCCGAAAGGGAATATTTGAAATTTGCTCTGGACTATTATACGATGAGGGCAGAAAAATATCAGGTGCTGGGCGGATTGGCTCAATCTCCGAAAACATTTGCAATTACTGGTTATGTCCCGGCAGACAAGGCTCAGGAACTGAAAAATCTTCTGGAGAGCAACTACACTCTGGCAGTGGAGCTTACGGATCCGGGGGCAGACGAGGACACGCCGGTATTGCTGGAAAACAATGCCTTCGCCGCTCCGGTGGAGACGATT
Organism: uncultured Lachnospiraceae bacterium; assembly: GCA_904395885.1. GTDB lineage: Bacteria > Bacillota > Clostridia > Lachnospirales > Lachnospiraceae > UMGS1370. Next base: position 18,251 of record CAJFOF010000048.1, on the reverse strand, counting down.
GTGGAGAGTTACAGCCTGCCGGCAAAGGGCGAGGATGACCCTTCTATGGTGGTGGCCCTTTCTTACTATATTCTGTTCGGCCTGATGCTTTCCGATGCAGCTTACGGGATTATTATGGTGGTGGCCTGTGCGTTCTGCCTGAAAAAGTTTCCGGGTATGGAACCAGGGCTTAAAAAGTCCCTGAAGCTTTTTTTGTACTGCGGGATTTCCACCACATTCTGGGGCTTTATGTTCGGCAGCTTTTTTGGAGATGCTGTCAATGTAATTGCCACAACATTTTTTAACCGTCCTGATATCCGGCTGGCTCCGCTGTGGTTTGAGCCGGTGAGCATCCCCATGAAGATGCTGGTATTTTCCTTTACAGTGGGAATCATCCATCTGTTCCTGGGGCTTGGCGTCAAGCTGTACGCATGCCTGAAAAACGGTCAGATAGCAGACGGCATTTATGATGTTATATTCTGGTATATGCTGGTAGGCGGAGCAATTGTCTATATGCTGACCATAGAGATGGTGACGTCCATGCTGGGGTTGGGATTTACCCTTCCCGCAGGAGTTGGGACAGCGGCGGCTGTCGTCGCAGTGATCGGTCTGGTAGGAATTGTCTTTACCAGCGGCCGGGAATCCAAAAACTGGGGCAAGCGGCTGCTGAAGGGTTTGTATGGCGCATATGGGATCACATCATATCTGAGCGATATTCTGTCCTATTCCCGTCTGCTGGCTCTGGGACTTGCCACCAGCGTAATTTCGACGGTGTTTAACAAAATGGGCAGTATGATGGGAAACAGCATTCCCGGAGCCATCGCGTTTATCCTGGTATTTCTCATCGGACACGCCCTGAATCTGGCGATCAACGCGCTGGGAGCTTACGTTCACACCAACCGTTTGGAATTTGTAGAATTTTTCGGAAAGTTTTATGAGGGAGGCGGAAGGAAATTCCATCCCTTTGCAGTACACACAAAATATTACAAAGTCAAGGAGGATATTTAACTTATGGGAAATTTAGGAGTAGTTCTGGCATTATTGGGCGCAGTTCTGGCTGCACTGGTGGCAGGAATCGGTTCTTCAGTTGGCGTAGGTATGAGCGGCGAGGCGGCTGCGGGAGCAGTTACCGAGGATCCGTCGCTGTTCAGTAAAGTTCTGATCCTGCAGCTTCTGCCTGGTACGCAGGGTATTTACGGCCTGCTGATCGGCTTTATTACCCTGACCCAGATCGGTATCATGGGCGGCAGCTCCGACATCTCACTTGCAAAGGGAACTCTGTATTTTCTGGCCTGCCTTCCCATGGCCATCGTAGGCTATAAATCCGCTATCCGTCAGGCGAGGGCTTCCGTAGCCGCTATCGGCCTGGTAGTGAAGAGACCAGATCAGTTCGGTAAGGCAATGATCTTCCCGGCTATGGTAGAAACATACGCAATTCTGGCGCTGCTGATTTCTATCCTTTCTATTTTCGGAATCGCTTCACTGCCGATATAAGTAAGACTTGAAGAGAAAAAAGCAGAAAGGAGAACGAGATGGCGGGACTAGAAAAAATCATCAGCCAGATCCAGGAAGAATCCAGGGCTCAAGTGCAGAGCATTACCGGGGAAGCGAATGCTGAAGCACAGCGAATCAGAGAAGCGGCCCTGGCGGAAGCTGATAAGGAATGCGCTGAGATAGAACGACGGTCAAAGCAGTCTGTCAAACAGATTCTGGCCCGTGGAAAGTCTGCGGCAGAGCTGAAGAAAGGGCAGGGAATCCTGGCACAAAAACAGGAGCTGATCAGAGAAGCCATCGAAGGCGCCAGGAAAGAACTGAAATCCATGGACGAAGAGAAGTATTTCGACTGTCTGATAAGGCTTGCGGTAAAAAGTGCCCATGCCGGTAATGGAAAGATGATTCTGTCAGCGGAGGACAGGAAGCGTCTGCCAGCAGACTTTGAAAAGAAGCTGAACGGCCTTCTGGCTGAAAAAGGGGCATCTTTGGAAATTTCAGAAGAGACCCGGGGAATCAGTTCGGGTTTTGTCCTTGTATATGGAGGAATTGAAGAAAACGGAGATTTTGATGATCTGATAGATTCCGCTTATGAGCGGCTTCAGGATATAGCCCATAAAGCCCTGTTTTCAGCAGACGGACAGGAGGGGTGATGGAATGGCAGATATGGAATATGCTTACGCGGTCGCCCGGATACGTGGAAAGGAATTGACACTGCTGACCGGAGACTTTTTGGAACAGCTCATAGGGGCTGCCAGCAGCGAAGACTGCATTCGACTCCTGAAGGAAAAAGGCTGGAAGGAAGAGACAGACGACGAGGCTATGCTGGAGGCTGAGAGAGAAAAAACCTGGAATCTTATCCGGGAACTGGCAAAAGATATGTCGCCTTTTGATGTATTTTTATATGTCAATGATTATCACAACCTGAAGGCAGCGATTAAGGAGGCCTACCTTCAGTCGCCAAGGCCGGAAGTTTTTTCGGATCAGGGAACGATTGAGGCGGAGAAAATCAGAAATGCAGTAAAGACTAGGAAATTCGGGGATCTCCCTGAAGAGATGCAGGAGCCGGCGGAACGTGCCTACCGCGTGATGATGCAGACCGGAAATGGTCAGTTATGCGATATTATCTTGGATCGGGCAGCCCTGGAAGCAGTAGGAGCGGCAGGCAAAAAATCCGGGGATGACTTCCTGAAAATGTACGGAGAACTGACGGTAGCCGCGGCGGATATCAAGATGGCGGTGCGTTCTGTCCGGACCGGAAGAGGGGGAACGTTTTTGGAGGATGCCTTGGCGCCCTGTGAAACTCTGGATAAAAAAGCACTCATTGAGGCTTCTGAGAAAGGGACAGAAGGAATCTGCCTGTATCTGGAGAAAACGCCTTATTCAGAGGGGGCGGGAGAACTGCGCCGCTCAATATCCGCTTTTGAGCGCTGGTGCGACAATCTGATGATCCGCAGGCTGAAACCACAGAGATATAATCCATTTGGACTTTCGCCCCTTGCCGCCTATATCCTGGCTCGGGAAAATGAAATTAAATCGGTTCGGATCATACTCTCCGGGAAGCGCCATCAGCTTTCCCAGGAGTCTATCCGGGAAAGGGTAAGGGAAATGTATGTATAAAATTGCAGTTATGGGCGATATGGACAGTATTTATGGATTTGCAGCCCTGGGACTGGATCTGTTTCCCATGGAGGATCCGGCCGATGCAGGAAAGAAACTGCGGGAACTGGCAGAAAACGATTACGCCGTCATTTACCTGACAGAGGGCCTGGCAGAGAAGATCGAGGCGGAGATCGACCGTTATAAAGAATCGGATCTCCCGGCGATTATTCTGATACCCGGCGTGTCCGGCAATACGGGGCGCGGCATTATGGCAGTGAAGAAGTCCGTAGAGCGGGCAGTGGGAACGGATATTATATTTAATAATCAGGCAACGAGGAGGTAGAAGATGAGCAAAGGCGTTATTAAAAAGGTCGCCGGACCTCTGGTAATTGCAGAGGGGATGCGGGATGCCAACATGTTTGACGTGGTTCGTGTCAGCAGCCGGCGTCTGATAGGCGAGATCATAGAGATCCATGGAGATCAGGCATCTATCCAGGTATATGAGGAAACTTCCGGGCTGGGTCCCGGAGAACCGGTGGAGTCCACCGGCGTTCCGATGAGCGTAGAGCTGGGACCGGGACTGATCGGCAGTATCTACGATGGAATTCAGAGACCGTTGGATAAAATCATGGAAAAAACGGGAGGGAATCTTCTGACAAGAGGGGTGGAAGTGCCGTCTCTGGACAGAGAGAAGAAATGGGCCTTTGTACCTCAGGCAGCCGTCGGAAGCTCAGTGACAGGAGGAGATATCCTCGGTACAGTACAGGAGACCGAAGTTGTGGTCCAGAAGATTATGGTTCCTCCGAATATGAAGGGGACCCTTACCAAAATTGCCGCGGGGGAGTATACGGTAGAAGAAGAAATTGCGGAGATTACCGATGAAAACGGACAGGTACACGCTCTGACGCTGATGCAGAGATGGCCGGTGCGCCGGGGGCGCCCATATAAAAATAAATTGTCACCCACGATGCCTCTTGTGACGGGACAGAGAGTTATTGACACCCTGTTCCCGATTTCTAAAGGCGGTGTAGCTGCAGTTCCGGGACCTTTCGGCTCCGGTAAAACTGTGGTGCAGCACCAGCTTGCCAAGTGGGCCGACGCAGATATCGTGGTCTACATCGGATGCGGCGAGCGCGGAAACGAGATGACGGACGTACTGAATGAGTTCCCGGAACTGAAGGATCCCAAGACCGGGAAATCCCTGATGGAGAGGACAGTACTCATTGCCAATACTTCCGATATGCCTGTGGCGGCACGTGAGGCCTCCATCTATACGGGTATTTCGATTGCAGAGTATTTCCGCGATATGGGGTATTCGGTGGCCCTGATGGCAGATTCCACATCCCGCTGGGCAGAGGCTCTGCGTGAGATGTCCGGCCGTCTGGAAGAGATGCCAGGTGAGGAAGGTTATCCGGCTTACCTGGGTTCCCGGCTGGCTCAGTTCTATGAGCGGGCAGGCCGTGTGGTCTCCCTGGGAACAGAGGGGAGAGAGGGCGCACTTTCCGTAATCGGTGCAGTATCCCCGCCGGGCGGTGATATTTCCGAGCCGGTAAGCCAGGCAACTCTGCGTATCGTAAAAGTTTTCTGGGGTCTGGATGCAGATTTGGCCTACAAGCGCCATTTCCCGGCTATCAACTGGCTGACCAGCTATTCCCTGTATGTGGATACCCTGGAACCGTGGTTCAATGAGCATGTGGATCCTCAGTGGACGGCGCTTCGGGCCAGGCTGATGCGGCTTCTGCAGGAAGAATCAGAATTAAATGAGATCGTTCAGTTAGTAGGTATGGATGCGCTTTCTGCGCCGGATCGTCTGAAACTGGAGGCTGCCAGATCGATCCGTGAAGATTTCCTTCACCAGAACGCATTCCATGAGACTGATACTTATACATCCCTGGACAAGCAGCAGATGATGATGAAACTGATTCTGGCCTACTTTGACCAGTCCGTAGAGGCGCTGGAGAAGGGCGCAGATATCGAGAGGCTGGTAGCTCTTCCTGTTCGTGAGGCTATCGGGCGTTTTAAATATACGGAAGAGGGTAGGCTGGAGCAGTCGTTCAGTGAGATTATGAATACCTTAAAGAAAGAGATAGAAGAAGAACTGAGCAGAGAGGAGGATCTGTAATGCCCAAGGAATATAGAACAATACAAGAGGTAGCAGGCCCTCTGATGCTGGTGCGGGGCGTTACCGGCGTTACCTACGACGAGCTTGGAGAGATCGAGCTGGCCAACGGGGAAAGACGCCGGTGCAAGGTTTTGGAAATTGATGGAGGCAACGCGCTGGTTCAGTTGTTTGAAAACGCAACGGGCATCAACCTGGAATCCAGCAAGGTGCGCTTCCTGGGACGGACCATGGAGCTGGGCGTGTCTGAGGACATGCTGAGCCGCATGTTCGACGGGCTGGGACGGCCTATTGACGGCGGCCCGGAAATTCTTCCGGAGGAGCGCCGTGACATCAACGGCCTGCCCATCAATCCTGCGGCCAGGAGCTACCCCCAGGAATTTATTCAGACGGGAATTTCGGCTATTGATGGTCTGAATACTCTGGTAAGAGGCCAGAAGCTGCCGATCTTCTCAGCGTCCGGTCTTCCCCATGCCAATCTGGCGGCTCAGATTGCCCGTCAGGCAAAAGTGCGCGGAACGGATGAGCCCTTTGCCGTTGTATTTGCCGCAATGGGAATTACCTTTGAGGAAGCCAACTTCTTCATGGAAAGTTTTAAGGAAACCGGAGCAATTGACCGCAGCGTTATGTTTATCAATCTGGCAAACGACCCGGCAGTAGAGCGTATCGCAACGCCAAGAATGGCGCTGACCGCAGCCGAGTACCTGGCTTTTGAGAAAAATATGCATGTTCTGGTAATTCTGACAGATATCACCAACTATGCAGACGCTCTCCGTGAGATTTCTGCAGCCCGGAAAGAGGTTCCGGGCCGCCGGGGTTATCCGGGATATATGTACACCGACCTGGCTTCCCTTTATGAGAGAGCGGGCCGCCAGAAGGGTAAGAATGGTTCTATCACCCTGATTCCGATCCTGTCCATGCCAGAGGATGACAAGACCCATCCGATTCCTGACCTGACAGGGTACATCACAGAAGGCCAGATCATCCTGAGCCGTGAGCTTTACCGCAAGAGCATTGCTCCGCCGATCGACGTTCTGCCCTCCCTGTCCCGTCTGAAGGACAAGGGAATCGGTGAAGGCAAGACCAGGGCCGACCATGCCGACGTCATGAACCAGCTTTTTGCAGCTTATGCCCGAGGCAAGGACGCCAAGGAATTGATGGTAGTTCTGGGCGAGGCGGCGCTGACAGAGATGGATAAGCTGTACGCCAAATTTGCCGACGAGTTTGAAAAGGAATACGTCTCCCAGGGGTATTATACAGACCGGGATATTGAGGAAACCATGGAGATTGGCTGGAAACTGTTACGGCTCCTTCCCCGCAGCGAGCTGAAACGAATCAAGGATCAGTATCTTGACCAGTATTACGACGCCTAGGAAAGAGAGTTGACAGGCCATGAGTGCAAAACATGTAAATCCTACCCGGATGGAGCTGACCCGTTTAAAGGGGAAGCTGGCAATGGCTGTGCGGGGGCATAAGCTCCTGAAGGATAAGCGGGATGAATTAATGCGCCAGTTTCTCGATCTGGTGAGAGAAAATAAGGAACTGAGGGAGAAAGTGGAGGCCGGAATCGCTGCGGCAAACCAGAACTTTGTCCTGGCCCGCTCGGTCATGTCGGACGAGACCCTGAAGGTTGCCCTGATGACGCCCAAACAGGAGGTCTACCTGGAGACAGAGACCAAAAATATCATGAGCGTCGAGGTGCCGGTGTTCCACTACAAGACCAGGAGTTCGGATGCCAATGACATCTACTCATACGGACTGGCATTCACCTCCGGCGACCTGGACGATGCGGTCAAGAGTCTGGCAGACATCCTGCCGGATATGCTCCGCCTGGCGGAATGTGAAAAATCCTGCCAGCTTATGGCGGCGGAGATTGAAAAGACCAGAAGGCGCGTCAACGCGCTGGAGCATGTGGTAATACCGGAGACCCAACAGAACATCCGCTACATCACCATGAAGCTGGATGAGAACGAGAGAAGTTCCCAGACACGTCTGATGAAAGTGAAAGATATGATGCTGGAATCTGCTCACCACTATAAAGAGCGGGAAGAAGAGATCGTGCCGGTGGTAGAGGAAATTTAAGAATAACAATGACAGGGGCTGCTGCCTGCAGGGGAGATCTGCAGGGGCGGCCCTTGTTGTAGTTGCGAATAAATCGCAATCGCCTCTTCCCATATTCTGGGTAAAATGTTATACTAAAATATAGGAAACCAGGCGCTTGGCGCCGATAACTGCAATAAAGGAGAAAATTTGTGAGAAAACTAATATCCTGGAATGTCAATGGATTGAGGGCCTGTGTTGGAAAAGGCTTTTTAGATTACTTTAAAGAGGCGGATGCGGATATCTTCTGCATTCAGGAGAGCAAGCTGCAGGAAGGGCAGATCAGTCTGGATCTTCCGGGCTACTTTCAGTACTGGAATTACGCAGAGAAGAAGGGCTATTCCGGCACCGCAATGTTTACGAAGGAAGAGCCGCTGTCGGTGACGTATGGGATTGGAATTGAGGAGCACGACCACGAGGGCCGGGTCATTACGGCGGAGTTTGATGACTATTATGTGATAACCTGTTACACGCCGAACTCTCAGGACGGACTTGCCCGTCTGGATTACCGGATGGAGTGGGAGGACGCTTTCCTGAACTATCTGAAAAATCTGGAAAAGACGAAACCGGTGATTTTCTGTGGTGACCTGAATGTGGCTCACAAGGAAATCGACCTGAAAAATCCCAAGACCAACCGGAAAAATGCAGGCTTTACCGATGAGGAGAGGGGAAAATTCACCGCACTTCTGGAGGCGGGATTTATCGACACATTCCGGTATTTTTACCCGGATCAGGAGGGCATTTATTCCTGGTGGTCCTACCGGTTTTCGGCCCGGGCAAAGAATGCCGGGTGGCGTATTGACTATTTCTGCGTGTCCGAGGCGCTGAAGGACAGGCTGGTGAGCGCGGCGATCCATACAGAAATCATGGGGTCCGATCATTGCCCGGTGGAGCTGGTGATACAATGAATTTAGTTACGATTGAGCATTTGACAAAATCTTACACAGAACGGCTACTTTTTGACGACACTGCTTTTTCCGTCCAGGAAGGGGAAAAGATCGGTGTGATCGGCGTTAATGGTACAGGCAAATCGACTTTGCTGAAGATCATTGCCGGGGAAGAGGAGCCGGATTCCGGGACAGTGGTGAGAGGGCGAGGCCTAAATATACGCTACCTGCCTCAGAACCCGGAATTTGATCCTCAGGAGATGGTTCTGGAAGCCGCCCTGAGGGGAAATGAGTCCCAGGGGGCGGTCTGGGATATAGAAAGCCAGGCCAAAACGATTCTGAACCGTCTCGGGATGAAGGACTATGATGCGCGGATGGGAACCCTCTCAGGGGGGCAGAAAAAGAGGACGGCATTGGCCTCCGTTCTGCTGTCAACGGCAGAGCTTCTGATCCTGGACGAGCCTACCAACCATCTGGACAGCGAGATGGCAGATTGGCTGGAAGAGTATCTGAAGAAATTTAAGGGCGCGCTGGTGATGATCACCCACGACAGATATTTTCTGGACAGTGTCACCAACCGCATTGTGGAGCTGGATAAAGGGAAGCTGTACAGCTATGAGACCAACTACGAAGGCTTTCTCAGGCGCAAAGCGGAGAGGCTGGATATGGAGGCGGCTTCAGAGCGAAAACGTCAGTCCATTCTGAGGACAGAGATCGAATGGATGCAGCGGGGAGCCAGGGCCAGATCTACAAAGCAGAAGGCCCACATCCAGAGGTATGAAGCGCTGCGGGATCAGAAAGGCCCGGAGGCCGATAAAACTGTGGAGATGGAATCCATCTCCAGCCGGTTGGGCCGCACTACGGTGGAAGTGGATCGGCTGTCCAAGGCCTATGGAGACAAAGTCCTGATCAAAGACTTTACGTATATTTTTCTGAAAAATGACCGGATCGGGATCATCGGGCCAAACGGAGCCGGAAAATCTACCCTGATGAAAATAATTGCCGGATGGGTGCAGCCAGATTCCGGCACCGTAGAGGTGGGACAGACCGTGCGAATGGGATATTTTTCTCAGGAGAACGAGGATATGGACCAGTCTCTGCGGGTGATTGACTACATCAAAAATGTGGCAGAATACGTAAAGACAAAGGACGGAAGTATCAGCGCCAGCCAGATGCTGGAGCGCTTCCTGTTTCCCTCCCACATGCATTACACTTTGATTGGAAGCCTGTCAGGAGGAGAGAGGCGCCGGCTTTATCTGCTGAAGATCCTGATGGACGCGCCAAATGTGATTTTGCTGGACGAGCCTACCAATGATCTGGATATTCAGACCCTGACCATACTGGAAGACTACCTTGACAGTTTCCAGGGGATCGTGGTGGCGGTATCCCATGACCGGTACTTTTTGGACAGAACCGTACGCCGCATCTTTGCCTTTGAAGGTGGTGGCGTGGTGCGCCAGTATGAAGGCGGATTTACAGATTACCAGGCAACAAAGCAGGAAATGGATGCATGGAACCAGTCTGGGGAGCCAGAGAAAAAATCTTCCGAAAAAGCCGCTTCTTCCAGAGAGGCGGTGAAGGCTATCAAGAGCCAGGGAAGGAAACTGAAGTTTACTTATAAAGAACAAAAAGAATGGGACACCATTGAGGACGAAATTGCCGGGCTGGAAGAAAAAATAGCTGAGCTGGACGGGGAGATCCAAAAAGCGGCCAGCAGCTATTCCAGACTTCAGGAGCTGATGACAGAGAAAGAAAAACAGGAAAACCTTCTGGAAGAGAAGATGGAGCGATGGATGTATTTGAACGAACTGGCAGAAAAGATTGCGTCACAGTAGGGATGATACAGGAAATAGGAGATGAGACAGGGATGGAAAATTACAGGGCAGTAAAAGAAAAGAACCAGGTCTACCCTCTGGGGGTAACGGCTGTAGAAGGCGGAGCGCATTTCTCTGTTGTATCTGGAAGTGAGGCGTGTGCATTGATCCTGTTTGCAAAGGGAAAGAAAAAGCCGCTTGCAAAGCTGAATTTTCCAGAGGAGGACCGGCTTGGCAATGTGTGGAATATGACAGTGACCGGAGATTTTACCAATGTGGAGTATTGCTTTGAAATAGACGGAAAAATGGAATCGGATCCGTATGGCCATGAATTTTCCGGCCGTGAAAGCTGGGGTAACCTCCACCAGAGCAGTAAGGTTCTGCGGGCATCTGTTCTGTTGGAAGATTACGACTGGGAAGGGGATAAACCTCTGGAATACCCTTATGAGGATTGTGTGATTTACCGGATCCATCCCAGAGGATTTACAAAACACAGTTCATCCAAGGTGGAGAACCGGGGGTGCCTGGCAGGAATAGCAGAGAAGATACCATACCTCCAGGAACTGGGAATTACGACTGTGGAGCTGATGCCGGCCACAGAGTTTCAGGAAGTGATGATGCCGGAGGGAGCCAGAAAGAATCCTTACGAGAAATATGAACCCACCGGCAAGCTGAATTATTGGGGATTTGTGCCGGGACAGAGGATGGCCCCGAAAGCCTCCTACTGCTCAGGGAGCAGTAAACATCCGGTAAGAGAGATGAAAGACCTGGTAAAGGCCCTCCATAAAGCAGGCATTGAGCTGGTCATCGATCTGTTTTTTACTGGTTTGGAAGAGCCCTGCTACGTTCTGGATACCATTCGTTTTTGGGCCAGAGAGTACCACATTGACGGGGTGCATATCGTCGGGTATGCGCCGGAAGATCTGCTGGCCAGAGATCCTTATCTCAGCAATATAAAAATATGGGCGGATCGGTGGTCACAGGTACAGATACCGGCGGGAGGAAAAAAGAGGCTGGCGGAATACAATGACAGCTTCGAGACAGACATGCGCCGCCTTCTGAAGGGAGACGAAGACCAAATTAACAATCTGGTCTTTCACAGCAAGCACAACCCGAAGGAATACGGAACCATCAATTATATGGCGAATGTAAACGGGTTCACCCTTATGGATATGGTTTCCTACGAGCAGAAGCACAACGAGGCCAACGGGGAAAACAATTCTGACGGTCCGGATTACAATTATTCCTGGAACTGCGGTGTCGAAGGCCCCAGCCGGAAGAAGAAAGTGATGGAAATGCGGAAAAAGCAGCTCCGCAACGCTGTACTGATGCTTTTCCTCAGTCAGGGGACGCCTCTGCTGATGGCCGGAGACGAATTTGGCCGGACAAAAGGAGGAAACAATAATTCCTATTGCCAGGACAATGAGACCTCCTGGCTCAACTGGAACCTTCTGAAGACAAACCGTGAGCTGTTTGAGTTTGTAAAGTATATGATCCAGTTCCGAAAAAAACACAGGGTCTTCCACATGGAGCAGGAACCAAAGGTGATGGATTATCTGGGCTGCGGGGATCCGGACATTTCCTTCCACGGAGTAAAGGCCTGGTGCCCGGAATTTGAAAATTTCCGCCGCCAGCTTGGAATCATGTACTGCGGCAGCTACGCGGTAAACGAGGACGGAACCAACGACAATTCATTCTTTGTGGCCTACAATATGCACTGGGAGCCCCATGAATTCTCTTTGCCAAATCTTCCCAAAGGCCAGAAGTGGCACGTTGCCATCAATACGGACGAGGGGAGCATAAATGGAATATATGCGGATGGGGAAGAACTGCTTCTTGAAAAGCAGAAACAGTTCATGGTGCCGGCCAGAAGCATTGTGGTATTTATAGGAAAATAATAGAAACAACAAAAAAAGGACTGACCGCGGCTGGATGATCAGCGCAAGCGGCAGTCCTTTTAAGCTTTAACGGGGAAGCTGAATTCTGGCTGCATCTTTTTTGTGGACAAAGATTTCATATTCATACATAGATTGGGATTGGCTGCCTGCGCTCCCCATATGACTTCTGACGGTTCCCCGCTGTGCCCACTGGGCTGAGCGGTTTTTTACCTTGTATTTGTAGCGAATGCGGTTGGCGTCCAGATAGTCGCGGATCGCATTAAACCGTTTCATATCAGTGCCCAAATAGATGCTTTCAGAATTAAAGGGAGTGATCATAGAAAAATGGCCTCCTTTCCCAAAACGCCTTCGATGCAGTCTGCCAAAATACTGTGCTTAAATTTATTATAATCTAATTTAATCTACATAGTCAATCTTTGACTTTCAAATAAAGCTGTGACATAATATAGGGTGGTAATGAAGTTATATGTAGATGGCCTGAAAAGGAGGAAATTATGAAGGTATTAATGATTAACGGGAGTCCCCATATACACGGGAATACGTATATCGCTCTGAGGGAGATGGAGAAAGTATTTGCAGAGGAAGGGATTGAGACAGAGATTCTCCACATTGGAAATCAAAATATCAGAGGCTGTATTGCCTGCGGAAAATGCATGGAGACAGGAGCATGTGTATTTGATGATGCAGTTAATAAAGCGGCTGCCAAATTTGAGGAGTGTGATGGGCTGGTAGTGGGAAGCCCCGTATACTATGCCGGCGCTAATGCTACGTTGACAGCGTTCCTGACCAGACTGTTTTACAGCACCCATTTCGACAAGACTATGAAGGTGGGAGCGGCTGTGGTGGCGGCGAGAAGAGGCGGCCTGTCGGCTACCTTTGACGAATTAAATAAGTTTTTTACGATTTCCGGCATGCCGGTAGCGTCCGGTCAGTATTGGAACAGTATACATGGCAGAGCTCAGGGGGAGGCAGAGCAGGACGAGGAAGGACTTCAGACAATGCGTACTCTTGCGCGGAATATGGCTTTTCTGATTAAGAGCATTCAGCTTGGAAAAGATGCCTACGGCTTACCGGAGAAAGAGGCGATGAAAAGGACGAATTTTATTCGATAAGGCCGATCGCTATCAGGATAACCGTTACAGTTCGGACGGCGTATTTACAGAAGAGACAGGAGTTTAGAAATATGACGAAGGAAAAGTGGAACGGGCGGCAGCTTCTGGTGGGAATTGACATTGGTTCCACGACAACAAAAGTAGTTGCCACAGACAAAGCAGGGGAAGAGATTCTTTATACAGACTACAGACGGCACCATGCGAATCAGGTTCAGAGCGTAATCTGTGTCCTGAAGCAGTTGAATGAGAGATTTCCTGCTGCCAGAATCCGTCTGGCCCTGACCGGATCCGGCGCCAAATCCATAGCCGACCGTCTGGGCCTTCCGTTTGTCCAGGAGGTTGTTGCCAATTCTATCGCACTGCGGGAAAAATATTCCCAGGTTCGGACAGCGATTGAGCTGGGAGGGCAGGATGCCAAAATCATTTTTTTCCACAAAGAGGATAAAACCGGAGAGCTGAATGTCACAGATATGAGGATGAATGGCACATGTGCTGGAGGCACAGGTGCCTTTATTGATGAGGCTGCCGCCATTTTGAAGGTGCCTGCGGAGAGCTTTGAAAAACTTGCGTCCCAGGGGAAAAATGTTTTTGACATTTCAGGGCGCTGCGGCGTCTATGCCAAAACAGATATCCAGCCGCTGATTAATCAGGGAATCGCAAAGACAGATCTGGCACTGTCCACATTTCACGCGATTGCAAAACAGACGATCGGTGGGCTGGCGCAGGGATTGGATATTGAGAAGCCGGTAGCATTTGAGGGAGGCCCTCTAACGTTTAATCCGACGCTGGTTCGAGTGTTCGCAGAAAGACTGGAACTTTCGGATGAGGACGTAATTGTGCCGGATCATCCGGAACTTACGATTGCCTGGGGGGCGGCTCTGGCCCTGAATGCTATCTTTTCCGCGAACAGGAAGACATGGCAGCCGGGAGAATTGGCGGTTACTTTAGAGGCATCAGACAGTAGGAAGACCGGGTACGAAAATAGCCGGGGCATTCCATTTTTCTCATCGCCGGAAGAGAGAGAAGAGTTTGAAAAGCGGCACAGCATTTTGCCTAAGGCGCAGGCTGACTTGAAGGAAGGGCAGACAGTCCGGGCATATCTGGGAATAGACTCCGGAAGTACAACGACCAAGTTTGTCCTAATAGATGAAAAGGAAGCCATTGTAGATTCTTTCTATGCACCCAATGAGGGAGAGCCGCTGATGGTAGCAAAAAAGGCCCTGATTGCTGTCAGAGAACGCTTCCGCAAAGCCGGGGCGAAGCTGGAGATATTGGGAGTGGGAACAACCGGATACGGAGAGCTATTGTTTGCAAAGGCGCTGCAGGCAGAATGCCACGTAGTGGAAACGGTAGCTCATGCCCGCGGCGTAGAAAAATACATACCGGGAGCAACGTTTATTTTGGATATCGGCGGTCAGGATATGAAAGCGATCTGGCTGGACGGAGGCGTGATCACAAATATTCTGGTAAATGAGGCATGTTCCTCCGGGTGCGGTTCCTTTTTGGAAAACTTCGCCTCTTCACTGGGAATTCCGGCGGAGAAAATTGCCGAGGCGGCATTTTCCTCCAAGTCTCCGGCCGTGCTTGGCAGCCGGTGTACAGTCTTTATGAACAGCAGTATTATCACAGAACAGCGGAACGGAAAACTGCCGGAGGACATTATGGCCGGACTCTGCCGTTCTATTATTGAGAATGTATTTACCAAGGTAATCCGCATTTCCAATCTGGACAGCCTGGGAGAAAGAATCGTTGTGCAGGGAGGAACCTTCCGCAACAGCGCTGTGCTGCGGGCGTTAGAACAGTATATAGGCCGGAATGTTACCCGCGCACCTTATCCGGGGCTGATGGGAGCTATCGGTGCCGCTCTTCTGACGAAAGAAAAGATGGAAAAAGAAAAGCTGGAGCCGACGTTTATCGGGTTGGATGCTCTGGATGAATTTTCCTATACCAGAGAGGCCAATTCGCCTTGTCCGTTTTGCGGAAACCACTGTAAACGAACGATTGTCCGTTTCTCTAACGGAGAATATTGGATTACGAATAATCGCTGCGAAAGAGGTGAAATCCTGGGAGATCCGAGAGACGAGCAGGTGCGCCTGAAACTGAAGGAGAAAGCAAGGGCAAAGGAAAAAGTGCCCAATCTCTTTGAACTGCGGGAAGAGCTTCTAATGAGGGAATATCCGTTCCCACATCTGGAACCGGAGAAGAATGTGACTATAGGGATTCCAAGAGTTCTTTCTTTCTGGGAGACGATGCCTTTCTGGATCGTATTCTGGAAGTCCCTGGGCTTTCAGGTAAAAGTTTCTCCGGCCAGCACACGCAAGCTGTATGAAGATGGGCTGTCTGCCGTAACATCTGATACGGTCTGCTTTCCGGCAAAATTGGTTCACGGCCATATACGGAGTCTGGCGAGAAGCGGTGTTGACAGGATCTTTATGCCTTCGATTACGACTGTCAAGACGGAGAATTTGGAAAAGACCAGCCAGTCCATGTGTGCTGTGGTAAAAGGTTATCCCATTGTGATCCGCAATTCTGATAATCCTGAAAAGAGGTGGAACATACCCTTTGATGCTCCGCTGTTCCACTGGTATACGGACACAGATAGGGACAGGCAGCTTACCGCTTATATGGAGAGAACATTCCAGATACCGCCGGAACGTACACGCCAGGCCATGAAAGCAGGAGATGAAGCCCAGGAAACGTTTCGCAGGGAACTTCTGGCAGCAGGAGAGCGGGTCTGCCGGGAAGCAGAGGAAAAAGGAACTTACGCTGTGGTTCTGGCTTCCCGTCCGTACCAGAACGATGCCCTGGTAAACCATGATCTGCCGGAGTTGTTTACCAGAATGGGAATTCCGGTACTTACGGCAGACTCGGTGTCGGAAGCCAGCCAGGTTGACTTGAGCAGAAGCCGCCTGGATATTGTCAATAATTATCACGCCAGAATGCTTTCATCGGCTATTTTGGCGGCCGGGAAGGACTATTTGGAGTATGTCCAGATCGTCAGCTTCGGATGCGGCCACGATGCATACCTTTCCGATGAAATTATTCGGGTTATGAAGGAAATATCTCAGAAGACCCCACTGATTTTAAAGCTGGATGAAAGCGATATTCAGGGGCCGCTGAGGATTCGCATCAATTCATTTATCGAAACGGTTTCCATGAACCGGAACCGAAGAAAAAAGACGAAATTAGCAGAACTTCAGGACCCCTATCCTGTAAAATTCACAAAAGAGAGCCGGAAGGAAAAGACGGTGCTGGTGCCCAATACCTCCCACGCTTTCAGCCGGGTTATGTCGGCAGCCCTGGCAGGGCAGGGAATAAAGACAGAACCGCTTCCCATCGGGCGGGAGGAAGCGATTCGTTTGGGCAAGCAATACGTTCACAATGATATCTGCTTTCCGGCTCAGATCGTAATAGGGGAAGCTCTGGCAGCACTGAAAAGCGGAAAGTACGATGACAAAGAGGTTGCCATCGGCATGGCAAAGTACATCGGAGACTGCCGGCTGACCCACTACAGCGCCCTTCTCCGGAAGGCTTTGGATGACGCCGGGTATTCCCATGTTCCGATTTTGACCAATGACGACAAAGATTCCCATGATTTGCATCCGGGATTTCGCATGAATATAGCTTCGGCTATGCGAATTGCCTTCGCTCTTCCGATGATTGACATCCTGGAGGAGCTTCTCAGAAAGATACGCCCCTACGAAAGAAACGCGGGGAGCGCAGACAGAGCGTTTGAAGAAGCGATGGATTGCGTGATTGAAGGGCTGGAAAAACACGGTATCAGCGGTGCAAGGAGAGGCTTCAAAAAGGCCGTGGAGATCATGAAGGAAATCGATTACGACCGGTCCGTCCTGCGCCCGCAGGTGCTGATTGTCGGAGAATATCTGTTGAATTTCCACCCTGGGGCAAATCACGAAATCGAGAGGTACCTGGAGGCAAATGGGTTTGAGATCATAGAAGCGCGGATGACGGACGTGATCCGAAAAACATATTTTTACCAGGACAGCCAGGTGAAAGAATACCATTTAAAAAAGCCGCTGGCTGAAAAGGCGTGGCTCCGGACTGCTGACAAGATCTTTGATCTGGCCCACGACGCAGCAGACGCTATAGCCAAAGCCCATCCTTTATATAAACCGGCGTGCCGGATGGAAGATATGGTGAAAGAGAGCGATCCCATTATCCACCATACCTTTGACGCCGGGGAGGGCGTTCTGATTCCGGGAGAAATCCTCCATCATGCAAAAGAAGGGTGCCGGGCGTTTGTTATCCTTCAGCCCTTCGGCTGCCTGCCCAATCATGTGGTAGGAAGAGGAATTTCAAAGAAGCTGAAGGAACTGTATCCGGATGCCCAAATTCTGCCCCTGGATTACGACCCGGATGTCAGCTTTGCCAATATTGAAAATCGCCTTCAAATGCTGATCATGAACAGTCAGAATAAGGGCGGAGGCAATCGGCCTGCTGATTCCTCCAGGAAAGAGATGCAAAAGAGCCGTTCCTCCGAAAAGGCGCGGGTGGCGGCAGCAGCCTGCCAGTGACGGGCGTTAGAAGGTTTGAATGTGAAGGATAGAATATCGACGTAAATAAAAAATATTGCCCGGCGTATTGGCGGGCAATATTTTTATAATAGAAATTTATAGTGAGGGAAAACATTCTATGATAGGATTAAAAAGAGGGACGGTGAAATTAGTGCCTCATCAGCAAGAATGGCATGTAAATGCTGAAAATATAATCAGAATATTATATAGGCTTTTGGGAGGTACTGCTGTCGATATTCAGCACGTCGGAAGCACAGCGATTTTTTCGATCCACGCCAAACCAATTATTGATATTGCGGTTGCTGTATATGATTTGGATGACATATTGCCTTGTGTTGAGGTATTAAAGCAGAATAATATCGTGTTTCGCGGAGAAATTATTCCTGGAGAATTATTATTTGTAATAGGGAATAGCGATATAAGAACACACCATATTCACATTGTTAAATGGAATAGTGTGGAATGGAATAATTATATTAACTTTAGAGATTACCTTAATACACATCCTGAAAAAGCAATCTTGTACGATGAACTTAAACAAAAATTAGCACAGCAATTTTCAAATGACAGGAAGAGTTATACAGCAGGTAAACGGGAGCTTATTGGCCAATTGTTAGCAGAAGCGAAAAACTGGAGAACTGTAAAAGTTGATTTTGAATAGATTAAGCGCGAAAGGGGTTATCTACTTCCCGACAACCCCTTTTTATCTTCATA
>CAJFOF010000047.1 GCA_904395885.1 uncultured Lachnospiraceae bacterium | reverse complement strand
GACACAAGGAAGACAACGTGCGTTCCTCCTTGATTTTACTAGCTTTTTTCAGGATCCTCTGGTTCGAATCCCGTCTCGCGCTCTTTTATTTATGCGAAGCCTTAATTTTAAGGCTTCTTTTTTTGCTTAAAAAAGAAAAAGCGGAGGGAATGGTATGGAAAGAGAAAATTTTAGATCCCGCCTCGGATTTATTTTGATTTCAGCAGGGTGTGCGATCGGCGTTGGAAATGTATGGAAGTTTCCCTACATAACCGGACAGAATGGCGGTGGAATATTTGTTCTGTTTTATTTACTATTTCTGATCGGTGTCGGTGTTCCCGTATTGACCATGGAATTTGCTGTGGGCCGGGCGAGCAAGAAGAGCGTAATCTGCTGCTATCAAGAATTGGAAAAGCCAGGCAGTAAATGGCATCTTCACGGGTATGTGGCAATGCTGGGAAATTACGGCCTGATGATGTTCTATACTACTGTGACCGGCTGGATGCTCAGCTATTTTGTGCAATGCCTGATGGGAAAATTCGAGGGTTTGGATGGAGCAGGCGTGGAAGCAGCCTTTTCCAATATGCTGGCTGATCCGGTGGGAATGATGTTCTGGATGACGGTTATCGTGATTGCAGGCTTCCTCATCTGTTCTATGGGACTTCAAAACGGTGTAGAGAAGATTACAAAGGTAATGATGATTGGCCTTTTGGGATTGATTATTGTTCTGGCAATCAACAGTATTCTTCTGGACGGCGGAATGGAAGGACTTAAATTTTATCTGGTTCCGGACTGGAAAAAAGTTGAAGAAGTTGGCCTGATGAACGTTATCATCGCTGCGATGAACCAATCTTTCTTTACGCTGAGTTTGGGAATCGGTGCTATGGAAATTTTCGGAAGTTATTTGAAGCGGGACAGAAGCCTTCTGGGAGAATCTATTCAAATCGCCGCTCTGGATACCTTTGTAGCAATCACGTCCGGCCTTATTATTTTCCCAGCCTGCTTTGCATTTGGGGTAGATCCGAAATCAGGTCCGGAGCTGATTTTTATCACTTTGCCCAACATTTTTAATTCCATGGCAGGCGGCCGCCTGTGGGGGGCCCTGTTCTTTCTGTTTATGACATTCGCAGCATTCTCTACGATTATTGCGGTATTTGAAAATATTATCGCCTGCTGTATGGACAAGTGGGGAATGAGCCGGAAAAAAGCAGTTTTGATTAATGGTGTTATTATTCTGATTATATCCATACCTTGTGTGCTAGGCTACAATCTCTGGAGTGGTTTCCAGCCCAGGGGAGCAGGCAGCACGATTATGGATCTGGAGGACTTTATCGTCAGCAACTTGCTGCTGCCCGGAGGATCTCTTATTTTCCTGCTTTTCTGTGTGACAAAGTGGGGATGGGGATTTGATCATTATCTGGAGGAGACCAATACAGGAAAAGGATTAAAGATGCCCAGATTTTTGCAGGGATACGTTACCTTTGCTGTACCAGTCGTAATTTTTATTATTTTGATTATGGGCCTGATATAGGCGGAGATACCCTGACAGGAAAGCTCAGAAGAAATTTTGAGGCTTGCTTGTCAGGGTATTTTTCTTGCCATACAGTTTTTTTTATACTATAATAGAAAAACAGTGAAAGGACATAATATGGAAAAAAAGCAGAAAATCTGGCTGGTGATTCTGATTGGATGGATTATGGTAATTTTTGGCCATTCAATGGCGCCGTCTGACCGGTCTTCGGCAGAAAGCAGCTTTGTGCTGTATACCGTTCAGGAGTGCTTTGACGTTGTCGGAGTTTCGGGAACCTGGCTGACGGAAACTATAATTAGAAAGATGGCCCATTTTGCGGAATATACCGGAATGGGTTTTTTTCTATATCAAAATTTTAGATATTTGAAAACGGACAGAATAACTAAAATTTTAGCAGGCGGGCTGACAGTGCTTGCAGTTCCGTTTATAGATGAGACGATTCAGCTATTTGCAGAGGGACGGGCGTCTATGATACAAGATGTCTGGCTGGATCTGTCAGGAGCTTTTACAGGGCTGGCGGCGGCAGCCCTGCTGGAATTGGTTTTCCGCCGTATGAGGAGAAGAAATTGAGTGTAAACTATAAGATGGTCTTAGAGTACGATGGCAGCCGGTATGCTGGATGGCAGCGCTTGCGAACGGAAAGCCAGACGATTCAGGGAAAGCTGGAAATGGTTTTGAGCCGCTATGCCGGAATGCCGGTGGAAATTCACGGTTCGGGGAGAACCGATGCCGGCGTACATGCAAAAGGTCAGGTGGCGAATTTTTACCTGGAGGACAAAAGGGACCCGGAGGAAATTCGTCTGTATTGCAATACCTATCTGCCGGAGGATATTCGGGTTCTGACAGTTGAGGAGGCTCCACTGCGCTTTCACAGCCGGTTAAATGCCAGATCAAAAACCTATGTCTATCGGATTGAAATGGGAGAGAAAAGGAGCGTTTTTACTCGCCGGTATACGTACGGACTGGGAAAACCTCTGGACCTTGAGAGGATGAAACAGGCGGCTGACTATCTGATAGGGACTCACGATTTCAAAAGTTTTTGCGGCAATAAGAAAATGAAGAAAACCACAGTCAGGACGTTGATGAAAGTAGAATTTCAGGTCAGTGGGAGTGAGCTGGCAATCCGCTATACGGGAAATGGATTTCTTCAATATATGGTGCGGATCATGACTGGAACGCTTATTGAGGTAGGACTGGATGTCAGAAATCCGGAAACGATGCCGGCCGTTTTGGAAGCCTGTTCCAGAGAGGCGGCTGGCTTTACTGCTCCGCCAGAAGGCCTGTGTTTAGAGCAGGTCAGGTACGGAAGCTGAAAAACCAGAAATACCTACAGAAAATTATTTTGGGAAATCTGCAATAACTTGGCAGATTTCTGCATTAACTTATTAGGAAAGGAAATTCAATCCATGCTGTTGTTGGATATGATGAGCCTTAGAGACGGTCTGGATGCAGGAGACATTGATGGCGATCGTTTGATGTCCCGTATCGCAGAGGGGGATGAGGAAGCGTTTCTGCAGCTATATCAGAGTACAGACCGGACAATATACAGCTTCATTCTTTCGATCTTAAAAAATTCCCAAGACGCAGAAGAGATTATGCAGGAAACATATATGAAGATATGGACATCGGCTTCCAGCTACCAGTCAAAAGGAAAGCCGCTGGCCTGGATATTTACTATTGCCCGGAATCTGTGTTATATGAAGTTCCGAGAGCAGAAATACAGATCGGATCTGAGTCTGGATGATTTGGCAGGCAATGAACAGGGGGAACCCTGTTCCAAGATTGAGGATGCAGCAGATAAAGTTGTTTTAAAAGCAGCGCTGGAGATACTGAAGGAAGAGGAGCGGGAGATTGTTCTTCTCCATGCGGCAGCAGGGCTGAAGCATAGAGAAATTGCAGAAGCATTGGGAATGCCCCTAGCCACAGTGCTGTCAAAGTATAATCGAGCAATCAAAAAGTTAGGACAATATTTAAGAGAGGAGTGAGAACATGGCAGACAACGTGCATACTTGGAATCAGAATGACATTGAACAGCACTTGAAGTCTGCCGTGTCACAGATGACTCCGGATATATGGAACCGTTTGGATTTATCGGTTCCTCAGGAAAAGGAATGCGGCGATATACACACTGTTGGCCGGGAGAAAAAAAAGATTTTTCGATTGAGAAGCAGATTTCAAGGATTGGCCGCCGCTGCATGCCTGTGCGCGGTTCTTGGCGGAGGTTTATATTACCGTGAGTTCAGACAGATCGTTTCGGTAGTTTCGCTGGACGTCAATCCCAGTCTGGAACTTTATCTGAACCGAAGGGACACTGTTATAAAGACCATATCAAAGAATGATGACGGGCAGACAGTGGCAGATCAGACGGATGTGACAGGACAGCATCTTTCGGAAGCGGTTGCAACCCTGGTTACGACAATGACTCAGGATGGCTATCTTGAACAGGCCCAGGACAGGCAGAGTGCCGTTCTTGTAACAGTCTCATCAAAACAAAATGAAAAGAAAACAGAAGAACTGAAACAAAATGTAACGGCTAATGTAGAATATTCTCTGGCGGTTAATGAGGTGCCGGCGGTGGTTTATGGCCAGTCGGAGGCAAACGGTGAAGTGCGCCAGGAAGTTCAGCAGCTTGCAGACGAATATCAGATTTCTCAGGGAAAGGCAGCCTTTATTCAGAGCTTGGCATCAGAAAACGAAAATCTTGAAAAAGAAGAAGTGTCCAGGCTGGCCCAGATGAATATGAGCGAGATTTCTAATCAAATTGAGGAAAATTCTTACCGACTTGGAAATCAGGTTCAGGTGACTTCTGTGACAGAAGAAACGATCACGAAGGTTCGGGTTGTGAGAAGTGCTTCCGGGTCTGAAGAAAGGGGAAATGGGTTTCCCAGATCTGTGGAACCAGAATCGCAGCAGACAGAGGCGATTGAAACAGAGCCGGAGGAAACTTCAATGGATCTGGCGTCGTTGACGGAGATCGAGTCTGTTCCGCTGGAGAGTCAGGGGGAACCGGAGCTGGAAATGAGTCGGGAAGGGGAAACTGATGGGACTGCGACTGATATTCAGGAAGGTTCTGAAACGCTCGATGCGGCAGAAACGGCAGAAGTGGCAGACGTTATCGGAACTGTGACGACTCTTCCTTATAGCACGGAATCCTGTCAGAAACCGGCGACAGTAGAGAAGCCGGAAGAGACAGAAGGAAATACTGAGACATTAGAAGAGACAGAATCGGAAGAGAACAAAGAAACTCTGGAAGAGATAGAGACAGAGGAAAGTACTGCGATTTTGGAAGAGATAAAAGAGAGCACGGAGGCATCAAAGGAGACGGAAACCGAAGAGAGTACGGAGGTTTCAAAGGAGACGGAAACCGAAGAGAGCACGGAGGCGTCAAAGGAGACGGAAACCGAAGAGAGCACGGAGACTTCAAAGGAGGCAGAGACCGAAGAGAGCACGGAGGTCTCAGAGGAGACAGAGGAGAGTACTGGAGTTTCGGAGGAAACAGAGGAGAGCACTGCAGCAGATGAAGAAAATGAATCCGAGGATTGGGAAAGTATAAGCAGTACAGAGGAGACGACTGCGGAGAGTACAGAAGAATCTGAAACTGAATCGGAGACAGAATGTACGAAGGAAGGATGCGAAACGGAAGCCTCAGAAACAGAAACTGAGAGAACAGAAGAGATCGGTTCGATTAATAAATCCAGTCTGCTGCCAGCAGAGGAACAGTACGGACCAGGTATGGAGGAAGCTATCTGGGAGAGCGAGTGGCTGGACAAGGAAAACCAGGCGGGACAATGGCTGTATGGCCCAGGGGTGCCTCTGAATGGGGATCCTCTGAGAGTGGATACAATTTATAATTCCTCTAATGTTCAGCTTCAGTTTGGCTCCCAGCGTCAATGGATTGGCAGCATCAGCGAAAAAGCCCGGAGCCGCTGGTATTTTCAGATTACGGAAGCCCTCCAGGAGAAGAGAAACTGAGGCTGGCAGTGAAAATGTTAAAGTGTGAAAAAAGTACTTGACCAACGAGTGATGTTATTGTATAATACATTCGTTGTGTTAATGGGCTATCGCCAAATGGTAAGGCAACGGACTCTGACTCCGTCATTGTGAAGGTTCGAATCCTTCTAGCCCAGTTAGGGAGAAGCCTATAAACCTTTATTTTATAAAGATTTATGGGCTTTTGTTTTTGAGTAAATTGATTATGGTATGAGGAAGTCGAAATGGATACGATTAAAAAGTTTATTCGCTATTACCGGCCCTATCAGGTTGTGCTTTACCTGGATCTTGTGTGCGCTGCAGTAATCAGCCTGATTGATCTTGCCTACCCACAGATTTTACGGACACTGACAAGAACACTGTTCCGGGAAGAGGCAGAGCGTGTGATGGGAGCTCTGTTGCCTATTGCCGTCGGAATGCTGATTATGTATGTGGTTCAGGCACTGTGCAAATATTATGTAAGCTACCAGGGACACATGATGGGGGCTTATATGGAGAGGGATATGCGGCAGCAGTTGTTTGACCACTATGAAAAACTGTCTTTTTCTTATTATGATAATAATAATTCGGGACAGATGATGAGTAAATTAGTGTCAGACCTGTTTGACATTGCTGAGTTTGCACATCACGGCCCTGAGAACCTGTTCATTTCTGTGATTAAGATAGTGGGATCATTTGTATGTCTGTTTTGGATCAATGCCAGACTGGCAGTGCCGCTTTTGATACTGGTTGTATTCATGATCTTTTTTTCTGCCAGACAGAATGCACGTATGCAGGAAACGTTCATGGACAATAGGCGCAAGATTGGCGATGTAAATGCCAGTCTGCAGGATACTCTGGCAGGTATCCGTGTAGTTCAGTCATTTGCCAATGAAGATGTGGAGCGAAAGAAGTTCCGCAAGAGCAATGAAAACTTTCTGCAGTCCAAAAATAGTAACTACCGCTGTATGGGAAACTTTATGGGAGGAAATCTCTTTTTCCAGGGAATGATGTATCTGGTAACAGTCGTGTACGGCGGTTGGCTTATTGCAAGAGGACAGATGGCAGTGGACGATCTGGCGATGTATGCGCTGTATATTGGCATTTTTATCAGTCCGATTCAGATATTAGTGGAACTGGCCGAGATGATGCAGAAGGGTCTATCCGGATTTAAGCGTTTTGTGGCGGTCATGGAAACGGAACCTGAGATTGTGGATGCTCCGGATGCCCAGGATCTGACGGATGTCAAGGGACATGTATGTTACGAAGACGTAAGCTTCCGATACAGCGATGAAGAAGACGTACTGAGCCATGTATCTTTCGATATACCTGCCGGTCGGTCAGTGGCCCTGGTCGGTCCTTCCGGGGGCGGAAAGACCACGATTTGTTCTCTTCTGCCGAGGTTTTACGATGTGACTGGCGGAAAGATCACAATTGACGGGAAAGACGTCAGTCGGGTAACTTTAAAGAGTCTGCGAAATGTGATCGGAATTGTCCAGCAGGACGTATATCTTTTCTGCGGTACGGTAAAGGACAATATTAGTTATGGAAAACCGGGCGCTTCTATGGACGAAATTATAGAAGCTGCCAAAGAGGCGAATATTCATGATTTTATCATGAGTTTGCCAGACGGATACGATACATTTGTAGGCGAGCGGGGAACCAGACTATCCGGAGGGCAGAAACAGAGAATTTCTATTGCTAGAGTGTTTTTGAAAAATCCGCCGATTCTGATCTTGGACGAGGCAACGTCGGCGTTGGACAACGAAAGCGAGCGCCACATCCAGATGAGTCTGGAAAAGCTGTCAAAAAACAGGACCACTATTACGATTGCCCACCGCCTGTCTACAATTCAGAATGCCGATGAGATTATCGTTATCAACAATGAGGGCATTGCGGAGAGAGGAACCCACAGGGAACTGATGGAGAGAGATGGAATCTATGCCCACTACTATAAAATGCAGTTTGAAGGGCTGGAAGCCGCAGGAGATTGAGAAAAGCAGGGATAAAAGCGCCTGGGAAGGTATCCGGGCGCTTTTTAGGAAAAAAACAAAAAAGTGCTTGACGAATCCGGCTATTCCAAGTATAATAACTACCGCAGTCGAAAGTGTAGATGCAAAATTTCATAATGGGCTATCGCCAAATGGTAAGGCAACGGACTCTGACTCCGTCATTGTGAAGGTTCGAATCCTTCTAGCCCAGTTAAACCCGGAACTTCTTGCAAACGGCAAGAGCCGGGTTTTTTGTGTATCAGAACTAAAAAGCGTTTGAAAACATAAGAGGGCCTGATTAAAGGGAACTACTGGACAATCAAGAAAGAATCAGATATAATAATACTGATTTTGCAGAGAGGTTGTATATGTACCAGATAGAAAACAGGGTTCGCTACAGCGAAACAGATGCAGATGGTTTTCTGACCATGACAGGGATCATTAACTATTTTCAGGATTGCAGTATTTTTCATTCGGAGGACTGTGGCGTAGGAGTTCAGTGGCTGAAAAAAAGACACAGAGCCTGGATGTTGTCTTCGTGGAGAATCCTGGCAGATCGCAGCCCCAGGTTTGGAGAGAAAATTCGGATCAGTACCTGGCCGTATGCTTTTAAAGGGATTTACGGCTACCGGAATTTTGCAATACAGAATGAAGCAGGAGATTACCTGGTTCGTGCAGATTCCACCTGGTTCCTGTCGGATACAGATACGATGCTCCCGGTGAGAGTTGGCCAGGAGGATGTCAGCGCTTATGGGGACTGCCAGGAGCCGCTGACGATGGATAAAGTTCCAAGGAAAATACAGGTGCCAGAGGAATTTGACAGAAAAGAACCGGTGCTGGTGACTTACCATCACATAGATACGAACCACCATGTCAATAACGCCCAGTATGTGGAGATGGCAAGGCAGGCGGCCAGACCCGACTGCCGGGTGCGGGAGCTTAGAGCTGAGTATAAAAAAGCTGCTGTAGCAGGGGACACAATTGTTCCGCAGGTCAGCAGAATCCAGGAAGGGGATGTGGTTTCTCTTTGCAGCAAAGCAGGGGAACCTTATGCAGTGATCTGGATGGCTTACAGCAGTCCGGAAGAGACAGTATCAGAAAGGCAAGACGTATGATTGAATTAGGGAAAATACAGAAATTGGAAGTGGTCCGTGAAAAGACATTCGGCGTGTATTTGGCCGAAGGATCGGGGGAAGCTGCCAGTGTTCTCCTTCCAAAGAAGCAGGTTCCTTCGGGAATTAAAATAGGAGATTCCATAACCGTTTTTATTTATAAAGATTCTGAGGATCGCCTGATTGCGACCACAGAGACGCCCAGGCTTCAGGTAGGTGAAACGGCTGTTCTTACGGTGAAGGATGTCTCCAGGATCGGGGCCTTCCTGGACATGGGGCTGGAGAAGGATCTGCTGCTGCCTTTTAAAGAGCAGAGCCATCCAGTAAAAAAAGGTGAGGAGTGTCTAGTAGCGCTTTACGTGGATAAAAGCAGCCGTTTGGCGGCGACGATGAGGGTTTACCACTACATGAGTAATCAGTCTCCTTACCAGAAAGATGATAAAGTGAGAGGCCGTATATATGAGATCAATGAAAATCTCGGGGCTTTTGTGGCTGTGGACAACCGGTATTACGGGCTGATCCCTAAAAAAGAAATTTTTCAGGACCTGAGAGAAGGGGAAGAAGTAGAGGCCAGGGTCTTGAAAGTTCGAGAGGACGGCAAACTGGATTTAAGCCTGCGGGATAAGGCGTACATACAGATGGCTGCTGATTCGGAAAAAGTTATGAAAGTGATTGAAGAGTTTGACGGAGTGCTTCCGTTTAACGATAAGGCCAGGCCGGAGACTATCCGCCGGGAGTTCAACATGAGTAAAAATGAGTTTAAAAGGGCAGTCGGCAGGCTGCTGAAAGAGGGCAAAATCCGGATAACGGAGACGTCCATCCAAAAAGTTTAGGAGGAACACAGTGGACTCGATAGACTATTATAATAAGTACGCGGTAAAAGTTTTTGAAGAAACCGTAGATGTGGATATGAGCCATATTATCGGAAGATTTTTGGAAAAGTTGGAAGAAGGAGATACAATTCTTGATATGGGATGCGGCTCCGGAAGAGACAGCTTGTACATGTATGAGCTGGGTTACGATGTGACAGCACTGGATGCATCTGCGGAAATGTGCCGTTTGGCAGAGGTCCATACGGATCTGGAAGTGCTGCAAATGCGGTATGAAGACATGGAATTCGATGACGTGTTTGACGGCATCTGGGCCTGCGGTGCGTTTGTACATATTCCGAAAGACGAGCTGCCTGCGATACTGAAAAAAACGGCCGCTGCATTAAAAGAACATGGAATTCTTTATCTCTCCGTCCATCAGGGAAGCTTTGAGGGATTTCGGGGAGAACGGTATTTCAGTGATTATACGGAAGCAGAGATGAAGGACTTGTTAGAGGAAACAGGAAAGTTCATAGTGGAAGAAGAGTGGGTCACTGTGGATGCCAGGTCGAATCATCCGGATGTCCACTGGGTGAAT
Organism: uncultured Lachnospiraceae bacterium; assembly: GCA_904395885.1. Taxonomy (GTDB): domain Bacteria; phylum Bacillota; class Clostridia; order Lachnospirales; family Lachnospiraceae; genus UMGS1370. The sequence continues at coordinate 17,209 of CAJFOF010000047.1, read as the reverse complement.
GTATTAGCAAGAAAAAGATAGAAATACTAAGCAGAGGACGGCAAAGACGTCCTCTGCTTTTGTATTGCGGAAGCGAAGCCTTCTGAGATGCAGAGAAAGGGTATTATACAGAATGCGTCTGCTGGGGCAGGCGCTAAACTAAATGAAAGGCGAATGGAAATGATGGATATCTTTAAAAGCAGTAAACGTCCGGTATGGATGGATTACTTTTTGCTGGCGGCAGGTGCGCTGATTATTGCGGTTTCGATTAAAAATATATTTGATCCTGCCAATATGGTAATTGGAGGAGCTTCGGGATTGGCTATTATCATAAAAGAAAAATTCGGCGTTCCGTTGTGGCTGACCAATACGCTGTTTAACATCCCGCTCTTTTGGGGCGCCTGGAAGATTCGGGGATGGAAGTTTATCAAACGGACGGTCTTTGCGACAATAGCTCTGTCTGTATGGCTGGCTCTGATTCCGGAGGTTCCGCTTGTGACAGATGATCTGCTTTTGACGGCTCTGTACGGGGGATTGGTATGCGGCGTGGGAACTGGTCTGGTGCTGCTTGCCATGGCAACGACGGGGGGAACCGATACTCTGGCTGCTCTGATACAGCCTTTGATTCCCCACCATTCTATCGCCCAGATCATGCTGGTGCTGGATTCTCTGATTGTATTGGCAGGCCTTTCCATTTTCGGGCTTCACAGCGCGCTCTATGCCATGATTGCGATTTATATGCTGACAAAGATTTCTGATGGTATCGTGGAAGGTGTAAAATTTGCCAAAGCAATCTATATTATATCGGATCATACGGATCAGATCGCGCAAAATATTATGGAAGAACTGGGGAGAGGTGTGACCGGCCTGGATGTGACCGGCATGTACTCCGGAGAGAAACGAAAAATGCTGTACTGCGTGGTGTCTACCAGCGAAATTGTCCGGATTAAGGAGCTGGTAGCCAGGACAGACAAAAATGCTTTTGTGATTGTAAGTGATGCCAGAGAGGTGCTGGGAGAGGGCTTTATCGAATATTGACAAGGATGAGCTGGTTTGCACAAAATAATTTTGAAGAATTGGACACTTTTTCCCCTGCCTTTTACGAGAGTATGCAAATTAGCCAAAAGGAAAATGAATTTTTTAGTTATTTAAAGAATAGCAAAAATTCTTCATATCAGGTATTATTATACCAGTAACAAGAGACGTCCCAAGAAGTGGGGAGGAGACGTTAATTGAAGAATATACGTTGAGAATTAGGAGGATTTAGCTATGGCTAGTTTGTCACTGAAGAACGTTACAAAGAAGTATCCTAACGGTTTCGTAGCCGTTCACGATTTCAACCTGGAGATTGCAGATAAGGAATTTATCATCTTCGTAGGTCCGTCTGGATGCGGTAAGTCTACCACCCTGCGTATGATTGCTGGCTTGGAGGACATCTCTTCTGGTGAACTCTATATTGACGGCAAGCTGATGAACGATGTGGAGCCTAAGGACAGAGATATCGCAATGGTATTCCAGAACTACGCTCTGTATCCGCATATGTCTGTTTATGACAATATGGCTTTCGGTCTGAAGTTAAGGAAGACCCCGAAGGATCAGATCGATAAGTTAGTTCATGAGGCTGCAAGAATCCTGGATCTGGAGCATCTGTTAGACCGTAAGCCGAAGGCTCTTTCCGGTGGTCAGAGACAGCGTGTTGCTATGGGACGTGCTATTGTACGTAATCCGAAGGTCTTCCTGATGGACGAGCCGCTGTCCAACTTGGATGCAAAGCTGAGAGGCCAGATGCGTATTGAGATTTCCAAACTGCATCAGAGACTGAACGCTACTATTATTTATGTAACTCATGACCAGACAGAGGCTATGACCCTTGGTACCAGAATCGTTGTTATGAAAGACGGTGTTGTTCAGCAGGTAGATTCTCCGCAGAATCTGTACGACAAGCCCTGCAACAAATTCGTTGCTGGATTTATCGGTGCTCCTCAGATGAACCTGATCGATGCTACTGTTGCTAAGAGCGGCTCTGATATTACTCTGAGCTTTGGCGGAAACACCATCGCACTTCCGGCTGACAAGGCAAAGAAACTGGAATCTGCAGGATATGTTGGAAAGACCGTTACCTTAGGTATCCGTCCGGAAGACCTGCATGACGACGAAGCTGCACTGGCTGCTAATGAGAAGAGCGTTATCGAAGCTCATATCCGTGTATACGAGATGTTAGGTGCTGAAGTTTACTTATACTTTGATATTGATGATACCAACTGCACCGCAAGAGTAAATCCGCGTACAACCGCAAGACCTGGCGATGTTGTGAAATTAGCTCTGGATATGTCCAAAGCTCACATTTTCGATAAGGAAACTGAGAAGGTAATTCTGAACTAATTTTAAAAATTTAGTAAAAATTGGAGAAATTGAGCAAGCGAGTGAGATAACTCGCTTGCTTTTTTTATGTATTTGCTTTAAGATATACTTATATAATGTAGAGTTGTGCAAAACTGACCAAAAGGAGAGTGTGCCATGATTTCAAATCAAATACTTCAGACCACATTAGAGGGATTAAAAGGGATTACCAGAATTGATTTATGTATATGCGATATAGAGGGCAAGGTATTGGCATCCACTTTTTCTGATGCAGAAGAATATGAAAGTTCCATTCTGGCTTTTGTGGATTCTCCCGCAGACAGTCAGGTGATACAGGGATACCAGTTCTTTAAAGTGTTCGACGAACATCAGTTGGAGTACATTCTGCTTGCCAAGGGCGGCAGCGATGATGTATACATGGTAGGAAAGCTGGCGGCGTTCCAGATCCAGAATCTTCTGGTTGCCTACAAAGAGCGTTTTGACAAGGATAACTTTATCAAGAACCTGCTTCTGGATAATCTGCTTCTGGTGGATATTTATAACCGTGCTAAAAAGCTCCACATTGAGACGAATGTGAAGCGGGTAGTTTTCCTGATTGAGACAAAGAACGAAAAGGATATCAATGCCCTGGAGACGGTCAGAAGCCTTTTCGCCGGAAAGAGCAAAGATTTTATTACTGCTGTAGACGAAAAGAATATTATTCTGGTAAAAGAAGTAAAGCCGGGCGAAACCTATGAGGATATGGAAAAAACAGCCAATACTCTTCTGGATATGCTGAACACCGAGGCAATGACAAAAGCTCATATAGCGTTTGGAACCATAGTCAATGAGATTAAAGAGGTATCCCGTTCCTACAAGGAAGCCAAGATGGCGCTGGATGTAGGAAAAATTTTCTACAGCAATAAAAATGTAGTAGCCTACAGCAATCTGGGAATTGGACGTCTGATTTATCAGCTTCCCCTTCCGCTTTGCCGTATGTTCATTAAAGAGATTTTTGACGGGAAGTCACCAGATGAATTTGACGAGGAGACACTGGCAACGATCAACAAGTTCTTTGAGAATAGCCTGAATGTGTCCGAGACATCCAGACAGTTATACATTCATAGAAATACTCTGGTCTACCGCCTGGACAAGCTGCAGAAGAGCACAGGATTGGATCTCAGAGTATTTGAGGACGCAATTACCTTTAAGATCGCTCTGATGGTTGTAAAATATATGAAATACATGGAGAGCCAGGATTATTAATGATCGAGCTAAGGAATGTCAATAAGAATTATGAGAACGGTACCCGCGCTTTGCGGAATATCAATCTGACAATCGAAGACGGGGAATTCGTGTTTGTGGTAGGGCGCAGCGGTTCTGGAAAATCGACCCTCATCAAGCTCCTTTTAAAGGAGCTTGAACCCACCTCAGGGCGAATCGTTGTAAACGATATGGATTTGGGGAAAATGCCCAGAAGATATATTCCTAAATACCGCAGGACTCTCGGCGTGGTCTTTCAGGATTTCAGACTCCTGAAAGACCGTTCTGTATTTGAGAATGTGGCGTTTGCCCAGAGGGTGATAGGGGTTCCTTACAGGCGGATCAAGGAATCGGTACCGGCTATGCTGAGAATGGTGGGGCTGTCTGCAAAGTACAAATCTTTTCCCAGACAGCTTTCAGGGGGAGAGCAGCAGCGGGTAGCGATCGCCAGGGCGCTGATCAACCGGCCGGAGGTTCTTCTGGCGGATGAACCTACAGGGAATCTGGACAGTTATAATGCAGTGGAGATTATGAAACTGCTGGAGAGAATTAACAGGAGGGGGACAACAGTAATCGTGGTGACCCACAGTCAGGAGATGGTGGAAGCCATGCAGAAACGGGTGATTACAATGGATCGCGGGACGATCATAGACGATACAGCAGGGGCAGAGGTAGAATGGGTATGATTAGTTCGTTGGGATACTGTCTAAAGCAAGGATTTAAAAATATCGGGAGAAATCTGTTGTTTTCCTTGGCTTCCATTGCTACGATTGCCGCCTGTATTTTTTTGTTTTGCCTGTTTTATGCCATTGTGGGAAATGTCAGGCACAGTGCCCAGATGGCAGAAACCACCGTTGGCATAACCGTATTTTTTGATGATGGGCTGAGCGAAGATCAGATTCAGGCGATCGGCCAGGAGATTGAGAGCCGGGAGGAAGTGGAGAGCATAACTTACATTTCTCCCGATGAGGCGTGGGAAACCTTTAAGAATGATTATTTTCAAGGTATGGAAGAACTGGCGGAGGGGTTTGCTGATGACAATCCTCTGGCTGATTCCGCTTCTTATGTGATCTTTCTCAAGGAGATTGAGAATCAGGAGGAATTTGTCTCGTATTTGAATGCCATAGATGGGATCCGAAAAGTGAACTATTCCAGTTCTGCAGTGACGGCATTGGAAAGTCTGAACAGGATTATAGGCCTGCTCTCGGCTGTGATCATCGGGATTCTCCTGGCTGTCGCGGTATTTCTGATCAGCAATACCATCTCTGTTGCAGCGGCGTTCAGAAGGCAGGAGAACCAGATTATGAAGCTGATAGGGGCCACCAACTGGATGATCCGGGCGCCTTTTATCGTAGAGGGAATTTTAATCGGATTGATAGGGGCGGTTTTGCCTCTGGCCGGGATTTATGTCCTTTATCAGAAGGCAGCGGCATATATTGAAGAGAATTACACAATTATGACGGGAATTTTCAGCCCTGTAGCAGTAGGAGACATTTTCCCGTTTATGGTTGGCGTGGCCCTGGCTCTGGGCGTTGGGATTGGATTTTTTGCCAGTTTCTTTACAATACGGAAGCATTTGAAAGTATAAGAGGAGCTTTATGAAATATAACAAAAGAGCAGGCCGGGGATTCCTGGCCTGCATTTTAGCAGCTACATTGGCAGTTCCGGGAACAGCACTGGCAGTAACCAGTCAGGATGCGGAGGACGCCAGAGAGCAGGTTTCATCTATGGAAGATGAGATGGAAAAGGTTCAGCAGACGCTGACGGATCTGGAAGGGCTAAAGAACGATACTGCTGCTTATGTAAGAGAACTGGATTTGAGCTTAGAGCAGCTTGGGGCAGAGCTTTCCAGCCTGGAGGAGCAGCGGATCTCGAAAGAGGAAGAGATTGCAGCGGCACAGCAGGAGCTGGAGGAAGCCAGGCAGACTGAGGAGAACCAATATGAGGCAATGAAGCTGCGGATTCGCTATATGTACGAGAGAGGGGAAACAAGCTATTTTGACATCCTTCTTCAGTCAGAGAACATTGCAGATATGCTGAACCGGGCGGAGTATATCAGCCAGATTGCAGAGTATGACAGAAACCAGCTAGAACTGTATGCCCGGACAAAGGAGGAGGTTGCCCAAAAAGAGGCGGTTTTAGAGCAGGAACACAGTGAGCTGTTGGCCGTGCAGGAGGCAACTGAGGCGAAGCAGGCTTCTGTGGAGACTCTTCTGGCAAATAAGCAGCAGGAACTGCAGTCATATGAAGCCCAGATTGCTTCTGCGGAGAATCAGATCAGCGAATACGAAAAAGATATCGCACTCCAGGAGGCAAGGATAAAGGAAATCGAGGAAGAGATCAGAAGACAGGAAGAAGAGGCCAGAAAGCAGGCGGAAGCGGCCGGAACGACGTATAAGACTACCAGCCTTGGAGATATTAACTTTATATGGCCCTGTCCTTCCAGCAGCCGGATCACATCGGGATTTGGAGGAAGGAGTTCGCCTACGGAAGGCGCCTCATCAAACCATAAAGGAATCGACATTGGGGCGTCAACGGGAAGCGATATCCTGGCGGCTGCCGGCGGAACAGTAACCATATCGACTTACAGTTCATCGGCAGGAAACTATATTATGATCAGCCATGGAGGAGGCGTCTCCACCGTCTATATGCACTGCTCTCAGAGATTAGTGGAGGTGGGAGATACGGTCAGCCAGGGCCAGGTCATTGCCAAAGTAGGATCGACGGGATACTCTACCGGGCCTCATCTGCACTTTGAGATCCGGAGCGGAGGAGGAAATGTAGATCCGTCCTTGTATGTAAGTCCCTAAGGTGAGGGTAATATGACAGTTGAACGACACAGATAGGAGATAAGAAGCGTGGAGAGAGATAATAAATTTTGGAAAGGTGCCCTGACAGGCGCCTTGGTGACGGCCTTTGCGGGTTTGTTGATCGTGGGCCTGTCAGCGGGAATTTTTATTTTCGGAAGCGGTGTGATTCGCCGCCGTGAAGAGGCGAAAGGACCGGGATATCAGCTTGAACAGAACGAAGGAAACGGCGAAAGCCAGGTCGCAGACGGATCCGGCGCAGAGGCTGAGAATACGTTAAACTATAACCGTATAGCGGGAAAACTTCAGGCTATCCAGAGTTTGATTGACCAGTATTTTCTTTATGATGAAGATCTGGAAGAGGTAGAAAATACGATCTATCTGGGGATGATGGCCGGATTGGGCGACATCTATAGTACCTATTATTCTCCTGAGGAACTGGAAGAACTTCTGGAAGAGACAGAAGGCGAATATTACGGGATCGGTGCTTTGGTCAGCCAGAATTTATATACAGGTGTTTCTACCATTACAAAGGTCTATGAAGGCACCCCAAGCGATAAGGCCGGAATGATGGCCGGAGACCGGCTCTATAAAGTAGACGGGGAAGAGGTCACAGGTATGGATCTGGACGTTGTGGTCAATACGAAGATCAAAGGGGAAGAGGGGACAGACGTAAAGATAGAGGTATACCGTCCGTCTATTGAAGACTATGTGGAGCTTACGATTACCCGCGGAAAGGTAGAGGTGCCGACCGTGGAATATGAGATGCTGGAAGATTCTGTAGGATACGTGGCGGTCAGCCAGTTTGACGTCATTACAGTAGAACAGTTTGAAGAAGCCATTGAGGACCTTGTGAATCAGGGGATGGAAAATTTGGTCATTGACCTTCGAAATAATGGCGGCGGTGTTATGCAGTCTTCTGTCCAGATGCTGGATTATCTGCTGGCAGACAACATTACCACCTGGGAAGATCCCTATGGGGAGGAAGAAAATCAGGGACGGACTCTGCTGGTTTACACTGCGGATAAAAATGATGAGGGAACCAGTGACTGTGCATCAGACGGCAGGGAACTGGATATTCCCATGGTGATCCTGGTCAATGAAAATTCAGCCAGCGCTTCCGAAATTTTTGCGGGAGCCATGCAGGACCACGGGAAGGCAGCCATCGTGGGTACCACTACTTTCGGAAAAGGAATCGTTCAGAGCATTTTCCCGCTGTCGGACGGTTCTGCCATAAAAATGACAACACAGAATTATTATACACCCAGCGGAAGAAGCCTGAACGGAACAGGAATTGAGCCGGATGTGAAGGTAGAACCCAACGAAGCTTTATCAGAGCGCCTTGAAGTAGAGCCGGAAGAGGATAATCAGCTTCAGACTGCCTTGGAAGTTTTTGAAAAAGGCGTCGATGCTGTGAAAGAAGAACTGGAATCTCAGGCAGAATCTGTAGAAGAGACAGAGGCATTCCCGCAAAAGGATGAAGCAGAGGATGCCCAGAAGGACGAATAACCATGAAATTTTATCTGGCTCCAATGGAAGGGATTACCGGTTACATTTACCGGAATGCATATCACCAGATTTTTCTGCCTATGGACAAATATTTTTCGCCATTTTTGGCGCCTAACCAGAGCAGAAGCTTAAAGACCAGAGAATTGCAGGATATTTTGCCGGAAAACAATCCGGGAATCCCCCTGGTTCCCCAGATCCTTACCAATCAGTGGGAAGATTTTGTGTGGGCGACAGAAAAACTGAGAGAGCTGGGCTACCGGGAGGTTAATTTAAATTTGGGCTGTCCTTCCGGGACGGTGACGGCAAAAGGCAGAGGGGCTGGTTTTTTGGCCAACCCGGAAGGACTGGACCGTTTTCTGGACAATATTTTTTCTCGAAGCACCGCGGAGATCTCTATTAAGACCAGGCTGGGAATCAAAGATCCGGCTGAATTTGAACGGCTTATGGAAATTTACAGTCAGTATCCGCTAAAAGAGCTGATTATCCATCCGAGGGTCCGGGAGGACTATTATAAAAATCTACCGAATCTGGCAGCTTTCGCCAGAGGAGCTGTTTCCAGCTCATGTCCCGTGTGCTACAATGGGAATATCTTTACTCAGAAGGATTTTTGGGAGATAGAAACACGCTTTCCGCAGATCAGCGCAGTTATGCTGGGAAGAGGGATTTTGAAAAATCCGATGCTGTTAGAAGAGATAGCCGGGGAAAACAGGCGGGAAGGTTCTGCAGGGAGAACGTCAGAAGAAAAGTGTCGGCTCCGTCGGTTCCATGACAAGATTTATACAGGCTATCAGAGAATCATGTCAGGTGAGAGAAATACACTGTTTAAAATGAAGGAACTGTGGACTTATCTGGGAAGTGCATTTGAGGGCGGAGAACGGTATAAAAAGAAAATTAAAAAGGCAGAGCGCTTGAAAGATTATGAGAATGCCGTTGGCGCTCTGTTTGAAGAGTGCACTCTGATAGGAAAGAATTGAATATGCAGATCCAGAAAAACCAGCCGGTCAGTTTAATTGGTTAAACTGATTTGGCTGGTTTTTTGCGTCAATACATAGGTCTGTCAGAGAAAGGCTGCTGTGATTGCTCCGACTGCCTCCTGGTATGCGTCAGAAATCTCGCCCATCATAGCAGAACCTTCGGCCAGACCGCTGCTGCGGAAAAGAGCAACCTGCTGGGTGAACAGGCCATAGAGCCTGGATAGAGAAAGGTTGCCGCACACCCCTTTTAATGTGTGGGAAGCTGTGATTGCATCATCCAGATTGCCTTCTCGGATAGCATTCTGAAGGCGAATGTAATTTTCATCCTGAAGAAACTTCTTTAAAAAGCGTTCCAGCAGCGCTTCATTGCCCATAAAGCGGGGAAGAGCGTCGTCGATGTCAATTCCTGCAGCTATAAGCTGCGATTTTTGAAGATCTGTCATAGGATTGAATCCTCCTATCTTTGGTAATAAAGGTTTCGGATATCTTTTTCAACAGTCAAAAAGCAATCTACCAATTGGGGATTAAAAACGCCGCACTCTCCGTTTTGAATCATCTTCAGAGCCTCATTGCAGGAAAAAGCGTCTTTATATACTCTTTTGCTGATCAGGGCATCATAGACATCGGCAAGAGAAACAATCTGGGTCCAAACAGGGATTTCCATTCCCTTCAAATGATCCGGGTATCCGCAGCCGTCCCACCGTTCGTGATGGTGACGGGTAATATCATAGGCGTATTTATAAGCCTTATGCTCTCTCATCTGAGGTATTTTTTCCAAAAGATGAGCGCCCTGGACAGTGTGAGTTTTCATGACCTCGAATTCTTCAGGAGTCAGACGGCCCGGCTTATTTAAAATAGCATCAGGAATGGCAATTTTCCCTACATCGTGCATGATTGCCGCCAGGGCAATATCATTAATGGTCTCTTCCGACATGCCGTCTCCAAGCTCTGTATGGAGGAGCATGTAGCGGGTAATATCGTGGATTCGGCGAACGTGTTCTCCGGATTCTCCGCTGCGGAATTCGATGGCGGTGGAGAGCGATTCGATGATTCCCATACTGAGGGAAACGATCTGAGTTGCCTGCTCAAGAAGTTTGGATTGCTGCTGTTCAGCCACATTTTCCAGCCGTTTTCTGGCCTGAAACAGTTCTACCACGGAATTGACTCGCCGCTCAACGACGTAGGGAATGATGGGCTTGCTGATCACATCCATGACGCCCAACTCATATGCTTCTTTCATAATAGCATCATGGGCTTCTGCTGTAATTAAAAAAATGGGGATCTGGGAAGAAATGCCGTCTTGATTGAGATGGCGCAGCACCTCAAGACCGCTCATGTTAGGCATTACTACATCCAGAAGAACAGCACACAATTCAGCCTGATGGCCAAGGAGGATTTCCAGACCGCTACGGCCATTCTCAGCTTCCAGAATTGTGTAGAAAGGTGAAAATAGGTTACCCAGGATTCCCCGGTTAATTTCATCGTCGTCAATAATCAGTATAGTATCCAGAGGGTTAGTTTGGTATTGAAATTCCGTATGGATTGCTCCTTTCCACATAGACTAAAAATCTTATCCTATTTAACCAGTGTATCAGAAAAGAAAGGACTTTGTCAACCAGCGTGATGTCAGAGATGAACGTTTAGCTGATCACGAAAAGTGGATGTCAGAGGTGCTGCAAATAAAAAAATATTGACATAATTCTATTAAAGTGGTAGATTTGTATCAAACCTTTGAGGAAGAGCAAGTAGCTTCTATGGATGCTTTACAGAGAGCCGCAGGTGGTGGGATTGCGGTATGACGGACAGGAGGTGAATGGGCTTCTGAGGGCGAGTTGAAGGATAGAGTAGGCGAGCCGGAGAACAGACTTCGTTAACAAAGAAAGCATATGTTTGTATGCATGAGTGGATGCAGTTTACTGCGTCAAGCTGGGTGGCACCGCAGGAGTATTTGTTTGAATAACAGCTCTTGTCCCTGCAATTTTATTTGTCAGGGATGAGGGCTTTTTTGTTTTGTACACAATACAAAAAACGCTTCGCGAGGGTCACTGTGAGGCGCTGACTGGATTGCCCGGATCCCGAAAAAGAAGGGAGATAGGATCTATGAAACTGGAAAATTACGAAGTGCACTTGCCAAACTATTCCATTGGCGACAAGATCTATGATAAGATCGGGCCGGTGTGCGAGTCTTACGGGAAAAAAGTTCTTGTAATCGGCGGAAAAAAGGCTCTCAAAGCGGCCTATGGAAAAATCAGTAGTTACGTGGAACAGACGAATCTGGAGATTATTGGGACAGAGGTTTATGGAGAGAATTGCACCTATGCGACAGTAGAGAAACTGCGGGCGCTGCCCCTGTACCGGGAAGCGGATATGGTATTCGGTGTAGGGGGAGGAAAGGCGCTGGATACAGTGAAATGCCTGTGCATTCCGGATGATAAGCCTGTTTTTGCTTTTCCAACCATCGCATCCAACTGTTCGGCCTGTACATCTGTTTCGATTATGTACAATGAGGACGGAACATTTCTGAAACCGCATTTTTTCATCAGACCGGTGATGCATTCGTTTATTGATACGGAGATTATTGCCAAGGCGCCCAGCCAGTATATGTGGGCAGGGATTGGGGATACTTATGCGAAATATTATGAGGCGACAATCTCTTCCAGAGGGGAGCGGCTGGAACACTTCACTGCCCTTGGAGTTGCGGTGAGCCGTATGTGCCGGGATCCGCTGATTGAATACGGGAAAAAGGCGCTGGAAGATCACAGGAAGGGACTCTGTACCTATGATGTAGAGCAGGTCGTTCTGGCGATTGTTGTGACAACAGGCATTGCTTCAATTTTCCTGACGAAAGATTATACGCCGGATTATAACAGCGGTCTGGCCCACGCTGTTTTTTACGCAATGACCGCCTATCCGGTTATCGAAGACCGCCATCTCCACGGGGAGGTTGTAGGGTTTGGCATTCTTCTGGCTCTTCTGGCAGATGGTCAGTATGACGAGTTCGAGCAAATCTATCAATTAAACAAAGCAATTCAGCTTCCGACATCCCTGGAAGAGATTGAGATTACACAACAGCAGTGGGAGGAATGTATGGAGCGCATTCCGAATATGTCGGATATCGCTCACTATCCGTACAAAGTCACCAGAGAAATGCTGGAAGATGCGATGAACAGGCTGAGAGAGAGGGTGCGAGAAGATGCAGGAAGGGAAGAATAGAACGGGAGCAATCGTATTTGGCGTGGCCTTTGTGTGGTTCACGACACACTTTGGAGGCGGATTTGCCTCCGGAGCGCAGATTTACAGTTATTTTGTCAGATATGGCATCTGGTGCCTTCTGATGCCGGTGCTTGCAATGCTCTACAATGCCGTATTCTTTGCTTATAGCCTGAGATTTGCCAGAAAACATCAGGTCTACGATTACCGATCCTATAACAATGCATTTTACGGCAGGTTTGCTCCGGTATTTTCCAACCTGTTTGAAGTGCTGTATATCTGTGTGATGTGTGCGGCTCCCGCTGTCGCATTTGCCACCGGCGGAGCGACCCTGAGTACTCTGACCGGGATTCCGTACCTGCTGTGCACATTTTTAATCGGGATTTTTATTTTTGTCGTTGCTATCTTTGGAACAGATCTGGTACGGAGGGTGGCGTCCGTGCTCTCTGTCTGTATTATTGCAGGCCTGCTGATTGTGTATATTCCGAACATTATCTCAGGTTTTCAAAAAATTTCGGAAGCGGCCGTAAGTATGAGGCAAAAGGAATTTCCTCTGGGGGATGCGCTGTATTCGGCCTTCCTGTATGGAACTTTTCAGCTTTCCAATATTGCTGTGTTTGTCCAGCATGCGAAATCATTTGAAAAACCAGGAGATGCGGTCAAGAGTATGGGAATCGGTTTCGTGGTGAATGGGCTGATGATGGTTATGGTAGTGCTTGGCCTGATGACCGTTTATACAAATCCGGAGGCGGCAGAGCAGAGCATTCCGACGCTGTTTATGGTTCAGAATGGCGTTGGAGCTTCCTTTATGACGCCATTAATCTCCGTCTTGATTATCTTGGGAGCCGTTTCCACGGCAGTCAATATGGTGGCAGCGATGGTCAAGCGTATTTGCGGCGAAAGGAATACGGATATAGGAAAACGGGCACAGCAAGGTGGAAAAAGCGGATCTAAGATAGCAAGAAAGGAGATTGTGGCAGCCCTGGTCTGCTGCCTAGCGGATTTTGGTATTGCACAGTTCGGCCTTCTGACATTAATACAAAAGGCATATAGTACAATCGCTTATCTGGCTATCCCGGTTATTTTGATCCCTTATCTTGTACACATGGCTGTGACAAGATTGGATACAAAGAAATAAGCGAACAGGCCCGGGGTTTAACAAAACTGAAACAAAAATCAAATGGGGCATTAATAAATCTGCCGTATAATAAAACGCACCAAGGGAGAAACAGGAGACGGGGGACTATGGGCTTTCATTGGATGAGATCGGGGAAGCAGGCACTGAGAGAAATGAGCATTACCATTTGTCAGGAACACAGCGTATCTGACAGCCGTTCTCTGCATATTACAGGGGCAACGGGATCTTTTAGTGTCCTGCTGGGGTTGGGAAAAATTATTTCCGGACTCTTATCTTTTTCAGTTTTTGCCTGCATGAACGGGTGCTATACATTGGGGATGGCGTTGGCGAGATACTGTGCATTGGCGGGTCTGTTACAAAAAAATAAGGAGCGGGATTCGTACTTTTATTATCGGCTTTCCGGGATCATCATGGTGATTGCAAGCCTGCTGTATGTGATATACTCTTTGTGGACGATCTGGCACCCCAAGATGGTATATTACGGGGAGATTATTGCGATTACGATCGCGACGATCACGTTTACAGAAATCGGCATCAACCTGCAAGGTGTTTTAAAGTATCGAAAAGCAAAGCTGCCTGTGATTCACGCAATCAAAACAATTAATCTGGGGACATCTCTGATCTCCCTGGTGCTGACCCAGGCAGCAATCCTTTCTTTTGCTGATGAGAATCAGAACCCATTTGTAAACGGTATCCTGGGTTCGCTGATGGGTGGGGTAGCGGCGCTCCTTGGCTGCTACCTGGTCTGGCGTATTGGAAAAATGAAAGAAAAAGAAAAACAGGGGCGTATCGGTTTAAATGGATGAGGCTGTTATAAATACTTGCTCGCCTCTTTGATGCTTAATGGATTCATTTGATTCCTGTATCTTTCCAGAAACCTGCGTACCCAATCGGGATTACTTTTAGAGTAATCCCGCAGACTCCAGCCGATGGCCTTGTTGATAAAAAATTCTGAACTTCCTAAATTATTTACCAAAATTTTTTCCAGCAGATCTCTGTCTGTTTGGTCTTTTCTGCAAAGCTGGTGGTCAATGGCAATTCTTCGCACCCAAAAATCTTCATCAACAGACCACTGGAGCATTAAATCGTTGACTCTGTCATCAACAAAGGCAATATTGCCTATAATTCTGTCAAGCCCATCAATCGTATCCCACCACTGCTTGGTTTTAACGTATTTTCTGATATTCGTTATATCGTCATAAGTTAAGAATTTTTGCATGGCAGCCAGATAGTCTATAGCAAGATATTGTAATTCCCTGTATTCATCGTTCCAGCATTGATCCAGAAAATTCCAGTCTATGACAGTTCCCTTCTTGGCATCTTTCAGAAATACTCTGCAGAGGGACTTTCGCTTCGGTGTGGCAAGTCCATAAAAGGAAAATTGATTTCTCATATAGGCTGCCATTTTAACGGCGTTTGTTTCATCTCTGTTTTCTTCAAATAGCTTCTTTATTTCCAAATACATATAAAAAACCATCCTTTTTACGAAATTTCAGACATTTGAATGCAACATCGTGTCCTATATATTTTAACATGAAATTAGCGTCAGTGTACAGGTTCAATCGTCTTTCATTGACTGTATTGCCGGCGGCCGAAGATATTTGCACATCAATGCAAAAGGGGATGTGGAACCCTGTATGTTTGTCCATTATTTTAACTGCAATATTCACGACACCAACCTGCTGGATGCTCTTAAGAGCCCGCTGTTTATGGCTTACCATGAGAATCAGCCTTTTAATGATAATATGCTGCGGCCGTGCCCAATGCTGGAAAAACCAGAGAGACTTCGCAGAATGGTAAGAGAAACTGGTGCTGCGAACACGGATGCAGCAAGGGAGAGCAAAATCCAGGAATCTAAATTCGGGCTGGATATTGAATAAAATCTTTTAGGGGCGTACCGTAAAAACTGCGGCACGCCTTTGACTTGAATAGGGATAGAAAATACGGGCCAGATATGGTAAAATATGAGAAGCAAATCGGGAGTTGGAGGTGTTATTATGACAAAAGAGCTACTGGAAAAATTCTTTCAGCGGTACGAACGCTTTTTTATGAAGTCATTTAGAGGAGAAATTGATGGGAATGAGATGGCGGAGCTATATGCACCGGAATTTATTGCAGCTTCACCGATTGGAGTGCTGACAGGAAAAAATGATGCCGAATTTCGGAACGCTTTATCTAGCGGCTATGAGCAGTACCGCAAAATTGGAACAAAGGGAATGCACGTTCGGGGCGTGGAGATGTTACCAATAGATGAGTTTCATTGCGTAGCCAATGTAGCTTGGACAGCATCGTATGAAATAGCGAATAATCAGCAGGTTGATATTGATTTTGATGTACATTATCTTATGCAGGAACTAGATGGGAAACTCCGTATATTTGGATGGATTTCCGGAAATGAGCAGGAACTGCTTAAACAATATGGTGTGATCTAGAAAATGTAAATGCACATAGCTATTTAATTAGAGCAGCACGAACTAGTAGGTGAATTCCAGTTTATCAAGCTGCCGAACGGAGCGAAAAATTGGAAATAGAAGTAGATTTGGAATATGAAAAAGCAATAGCTAACGGCACAGTACCAGTATTGGTTCCAACAACTGAACCGTGGGGACAAAGAATGTGTTATATTGCTGACCCCGAAGGAAATCTAGTTGAAATTGGCTCTTGGAATAAACCATATGAAGAAAAAGAGAAGTAAATCAGCAAATTCCTATTTGTAGAACCCATTGACAACTTCATGGCGGTAAGCTGGCAAATTTACAGACTAGGAGAAAGAGATGAAGTTACATACAGAATATATTACGAAAAACAGCCGATATTGGGAAGAAGTCAACAGGCTTGCAAAAGAAGCATTTCCACCGGAGGAATATATTGCACCCCAAACGTTGGTGGATATGGCAGAAACAGATCACATAGATTTTTTGGCCCTATGAGAGCGGGATGTATTTGCTGGCTTTATGGTTGTTAAAATTTATAAAAACTTTGCCTATCTTTTCTTTTTGGCAATCAATCCCTCATGCCGCTCTAAGGGATATGGAAGCCGGGCAATCGAAACATTAAAGGCAGAATATCCTGAAAAAAGCAAGTTGTTGATTTCAAAGAGATGATAAAAACAATCCATGTAAAAGGATTTAACCCAAAATACTTTCACAAATAAAAAAATTTCTTACCTGCTAACAACTATATTAAAAACTGAATACCAGCCGCCACCGGCGGCCAGCAAAAGCAGTAAGTTTTGAAAAGGATTTGCTGCTTTTTCGTCAACCATTCTGACTTTCAGCTTTTGGCTCTTTCCGGGCACAGTAATGAGTGGTTGCTGTCATTGGCATGAATTTCAGATATTATTTTCATCTATTTCTTGAATTTTTCGTCCAAAATGAGGTACAATATGGACGAAAGGATAAAAGGCTGGATGAAAAGCCGGGTAAAATATGAGAAATTTCGATTATATGAAGTTGGCAGACAGGATGTGGGATGGGGAGGTCCTGTCTTACATTGCCAAAATCCATGAGTGCAAAGGACGTCAGGAACTTTTTATCCGGCAGAAGCCGGTTGAATTGGAACGCCTGGTGGAAATCGCACGGATACAAAGTACAGAGGCGTCCAATAAAATTGAAGGCATTGTTACGACTGCTACCAGGATACGGCAGCTGATGGATGATAAGACCACGCCAAAGAGCCGTGATGAAAGAGAGATTATTGGTTATCGAGATGTCCTGAGTACCATTCACCAAAGTCATGACTATATTCCCATCAGACCTGCTTACATTCTGCAGCTGCACCGTGATTTATTAAAACATGCAGGTCTATCCTACGGAGGACAGTTTAAGAATACGCAGAATTATATTAATGAGACGAAAGCGGATGGAACGGTGGTAACTCGTTTTGTTCCCCTGGCTCCTTATGAAACGGAACCGGCCATTGAGGCAATTTGCGAAAGTTATCGGCAAACGCTGGCAATGGAAGTCATTGATCCGCTGATTCTCATTCCG
>CAJFOF010000046.1 GCA_904395885.1 uncultured Lachnospiraceae bacterium | reverse complement strand
TGGGACACCGGATGACTACATTGACAACGGGGATGGGACCAACGACCGTCCTGGGGAAGACCAGACCTGGGGAACTGAGGACGATGAGAAATGGGAGAACGGAGAAGACGGAATCCCAGGTACTGGAGATGACAAAGAAATTAAGCCTGGGCAGGAAGATGGTACCCAGACAGGAGAGAGCGGAGAAGACGGAGGAGATTCACAGACGGGAGATGGCGATAACGCTGGCAATCATACAGGTGAGGAGAAGCCGTCAGATGGCGGTGGCAGCTCCATAAGTGGAAATGGAGGGAATGGAAACAGTTCCGGAGGCTCCGGCTGGAGTACTAGCGGAGGCAGTTCCGGAGGAGGAAGCAGTTCGGGAGGTCCCGGCGTAGGCGGAAGCTATGTCAGTCTTTTGGGAAATGGAAAAACCGGAGAATGGGAAAAACTCCCTGAAGGATGGGTCTTTTGCTATACAGACGGGAGCCGGGCTAAAAATACCTGGGATTATTTGTATTACGGTGTTACAGGAAGGACAGATTGGTATCGGTTCGGAGAAGACGAATATATGAAAACCGGCTGGTATCAGGACGTGGACGGCTCTTGGTATTTTCTTCACACGATATCGGATGGAACATTAGGACATATGCATACAGGATGGCACTTAGACGGAGATGGCCACTGGTACTATCTGAATCCGGTCAGCGATGGACACAGAGGTGCCATGTTTACAGATTGGCATCTGATTGACGGAAAGTGGTATTATTTTAATCCGGTTTCTGACGGAACCAAGGGAGCGATGTATGCAGGACGAGAAACGCCGGATGGCTATTTAGTAGGGGAAGACGGAGCCTGGATCGAAAAGACCGTTTACTAGATTGGATTATAGAAAGCGGATGGTTGCAGAAGTTTTGCTGGAGATACAGAACAAATGTTCTAAAAACCGTTGTTTTTTTAGCCGATATATGATACACTAAAAGAACAAATGTTCGAGAAAATCGGAGGGAACGATGGTAATACAGCAGAATTTAACGATTTCAGAAAAACTCAAAATACTGACAGACGCAGCTAAATATGATGTTGCCTGCACATCCAGCGGTGTTGGAAGAAAAGGAAAAACAGGATCTCTGGGAAATGCAGTTGAAGCGGGAATCTGTCACAGTTTCTCGGCAGACGGGCGCTGCATTTCCCTTTTAAAGATTTTATTTACAAATCAATGCATTTATGATTGCAAATATTGTATCAATCGCTGTTCCAATGATACTGTCAGAACTGCTTTTACACCAGAAGAGGTCTGTCGGCTTACCATAGAATTTTACCGCAGAAATTATATTGAGGGATTGTTTTTAAGTTCGGGCGTTTTTTACAGTGCAGATTATACTATGGAGCAAATTTACCAGGCAGTGTACATGCTCAGGACATCTTATCATTTTAACGGTTATATCCACATTAAGGCGATTCCAGGTGCGTCAGCGGAACTGATTGAGCGAATTGGTTTTTTAGCGGATCGCATGAGTGTTAATCTGGAACTCCCCACTGCAGAAGGGCTGAAGCGCCTGGCGCCTGGAAAAACCAGAGAAAAGATACTGAAACCTATGCGTCAGATTCAGCAGGGAATTCACAGTCAAATTCTTTTGAAGGGAGAGGAGAATCGCTTGCTGCACGGAAAAGGCAGAGAGGGCTTTGCGGGTGGAGCATCTCTCTTTCAGCCTAGCGCCAGTAGGGAAGATTTTAGTTTGGAGACGGATGAAGCAAGAGAGACCAGATCTGAATATAAATTCCTTTCCCCTCAAAAAATCCAAAGGGACAGAGTGTTTGTCCCTGCAGGACAGAGCACTCAGATGATAGTAGGGGCAACACCGGAGAATGATTATCAGATGATAAAAGTAACAGAAGCCCTTTATCGCAGTTACGGATTGAAGCGGGTATTTTTTTCTGCTTTTGTTCCGGTAAACTATGATTCCGATCTGCCTGCCCTTCCCGGAGGCCCGCCGCTTCTTCGAGAGCACAGGCTGTATCAGGCGGATTGGCTTCTAAGGTTTTATGGGTTTCAGGCAGATGAACTTCTGACAGAAGAAAATCCAAACTTTAACATCTTTCTGGATCCAAAATGTGACTGGGCAATCCGGCATCTGGAGAAGTTTCCGATAGAAATCAATCGGGCGGATTACCCTACGTTGTTGAGAGTTCCGGGTATCGGTGTAAAATCTGCCAGGAGAATTATTGCTGCCAGAAAAAGCTGCCCTTTGGATTTTCCGGCGCTGAAGAAACTGGGAGTTGTGCTGAAAAGGGCGTCTTACTTCATTACGTGTTCCGGAAAAATGCAGGAGGGTGTTCGCCTGGAACAGGATTTTATAACTTCCGGACTGATCGGAGAAGAACGAAGAAAAGCGTGGGATATTACCCACAGCGACACATATCGGCAGTTATCTTTATTTGATGATATGAATCTGGAGGTATTGCCCTCAAAAGAAGACCTTCAGGCAGCAGCAGGAGGGAATTTTTAAGAAGGAGCGGGAGAAAAAATGACCAGCTACATTTGTAAGAATTCGTTTGAAGGGGTACTGTGCGGTGTGTACGATGCCTGGATGGGGAAAAAGGGGCATAGCCAGGTCCGGCTGGATACAGAGGGGAGCTTTGAGATGTCTCTTTTTGTGGAATATATTTCTGTTGAAGAATCATCTGAAAAGGCCGAAAAGGTAATCAAAGCTGTACGGACAAAAATTTGTGAAGAGGCGTTTGAGAAGATTTATATTGCTTCTTTAAGTCAGGATACAGACAGGGCGGATAAAATATACCGCTTTTTAGTATATGGATTTCATTATGGGAAACGGGTCATGAATATGCTGACTGTTCCGGCAGTTTTCGATTTGTTCCAGATTTGCCGGAATGTCAGCAGAGAGAGTCACCAATGGATGGAATTCATTCGTTTTTCAGAGACAGGAGAAGGACTTTTATTCAGTCGGATCGGACCGAAAAATGCTGTTCTTCCGCTTTTGGCCCCTCATTTTTCAGATCGCCTGTCCGGAGAAACATGGATGATTTTTGATGAAAACAGAAAGCAGGCAGTTCTTTTTACCCCGCAGAAAGGGTGGATTTTATGTGAGGTTGATTCTAAAATGGAGGAAACGATCAAAAATTGGCAGACAGATGAAAACGGGTATGCGGATCTGTGGAAGATTTTTTATCATGAAATTGCGATAAAAGAGAGAACAAATCCGGCGTGTCAGAGGACCCATCTCCCTCTCAGATACCGGGGATACATGACAGAATTCCGTTGATTGGATTAACCGGAAAGGTGATAGAAGTGTTCAGCAAAATATACAGCGGTGGAATACACGGAATAGAGGGACAAATCGTGAGTGTGGAAGCAGATTCCAATAACGGACTGCCCGGCACCTGTATGGTAGGGTATTTGTCTTCGGAAGTACGCGAAGCGCAGGAGAGAGCTCGAACGGCTATAAGAGGCAGCGGTTTTGCGCTGCCGCCCAAAAAGACGGTGATCAATCTGTCGCCAGCATCAGTCCGGAAAGCAGGGACAAGCTATGATCTTGGGATTGCACTGGCAATTTTGGCATCTCTCGGCGTTGATATGTCGTCATTTGCGGAGAACAGTGTTTTTATAGGTGAGTTGGGGTTGGACGGAAAAATCAAGGCAGTGCGAGGAGTTCTCCCCATTGTGACTGCAGCGAAGGGAGCAGGATTTCGCAGATGCTATATTCCGGAAGAAAATTTTGCGGAAGGAAATTCTGTGGAGGGAATGGAAATCATTACGCCCAGAACGTTAAAGGAGTGTATAAGGTTTCTGCATCATCCGGAAGAACAGAAAAACACTATGGAGAAACTGGCGGCAGAAAGAAAAACGAGTTTTGTTTGTGGGGAAGAAGAGCGGAAAGTGGATTTTTCCGAAGTGAATGGACAATTGATGTTAAGGCGGGCAGCAGAGATTGCTGCAGCGGGACGGCATAATCTTTTGATAATAGGTGCGGCTGGAACGGGTAAGACAATGGTAGCTCAGAGGATGCCCACCATTCTCCCGCCTATGGAAGAAGCAGAGAGAATAGAAATTTCTAAAATATACAGTATTTGCGGCCTTCTTCCGCCGGGAAAACCATTGGTTTCTCAAAGACCGTTTCGCAGTCCCCATCACACGGTGAGCCCGCAGGCTCTGGCGGGAGGAGGAAGTGTGCCAAAGCCAGGAGAACTGTCTCTAGCCTCCGGAGGCGTGCTCTTTTTGGATGAACTGCCGGAATTTGCGCCAAGAGCCATTGAAATATTGAGGCAGCCTTTGGAAGAACGCTCTATATCGATTTCTCGTCTCCATGGGACGTACGTTTTTCCAGCAAACTTTATACTGGTGGCGGCGATGAACCCGTGTCCTTGCGGGTACTATCCGGACAGAGGGCGCTGTCGGTGCAGCAGAGGGCAGATTCAACACTACCTTGGGAAAATTTCAAAGCCCATTTTAGAGAGATTCGATATTTGTGCCGAGGGCGCTCCTATGGCCTACCAGGATTTTAGACGGGAAGGAGGAGAGACATCCGAAGCAATTAGGGAACGTGTCATAAAAGCCTGGAACAGGCAGAGAGACCGTTTTGTCAATACAGGAATACGTAGCAACGGAGAAATGGGAATCAGAGAGATTAAACAGCATTGCCGTTTAAGACCTAGTGAGGAGACGTTTCTGGAACAGATCTACACGGCAAAAAAGCTAAGCGGGAGATCAGTACATAAGATTTTAAGAGTAGCCAGAACGATTGCTGACCTTGCCGATGAGACATATATATCAAAAATTCATCTGGCTGAGGCGGTTAGCTACCGGGGACTGGAAGACAAGTATTGGGGAGGAGGAACTGCATGATGGGAACCAGACTGACCGAAGAAGAACGTCAGTGCTTGTTCTGGCTCTCCAGAATATCAGGTTTTGGCCCGATATTTACGGAACGAGTTTGGAGCGGAATCAAACAGAAGACATCTCTATATAATATAGAAGAAAAAGTATTGGTGGAAAAAAAGCTGATACCGCCGGCTTTAGCAGAGCGTTTTAAAGCGGCGCAAGGAGCAGAGAGGAGGAGGCAGGCTGAAAGCGAATACGAAGAATTAGGAAAAAGAAAGATTCGCTTTCTGACACCTTATGATGAGGACTATCCGGAAGCGCTTTCTCACATTGCAAATCGGCCAATGGGACTTTACATAAAAGGAAAATTACCGGAACCTGAACAGCCTGTGGCAGCGATCGTAGGGGCTAGGGAATGTTCTGGCTACGGCAGACAGATTGCACAGTATTTTGGGCGGGAGCTGAGTGCGAATGGAATTCAGATCGTCAGCGGTCTTGCTGCAGGAATTGACAGTGCTGGCAATCGCGGAGCTGTTGAAGCCGGTAAGGCAACCTTTGGGGTTTTGGGATGCGGAATAAATATTTGCTATCCAAAAGAGAACTACGAACTCTATGAAATTATGGAGCAGACCGGAGGAATCATTTCAGAATACGGTTTAGGTGAACCGCCAAGGGCCGGGAATTTTCCAATGCGGAACAGAATTATCAGCGGCATGGCTGATGTTATATTGGTAATCGAAGCCAGGGAGAAAAGCGGTTCTTTGATTACAACGGAGATTGCCTTGGAACAGGGAAAAGACATTTTTGCTGTCCCAGGAAGAATTACGGATTTACTGAGCGCGGGGTGCAACAGGCTGATACAGGGAGGGGCTTATCCTTTATTGGAACCGAATGATGTACTGGATTTTTTTGGAATAAGAAGTAAAAAAGTATTAAGAATTCAGGAAAAAAATGAGAAGGGACTTGCCAAGGAAGAAAAAAAGGTGTATAGTTGCCTCGATTTACAACCAAAATTTATTGAAGAGATTGTAGATGAAAGTGGTTTGCCGGTACATGAATGTATGGGGGTTCTTCTCGACCTGGAACTAAAAGGTTACATTGTACAGGAGGCGAACCACTATTACAGAAAAAACTGTGGATGAGGAGTCAGTATGGCAACAAATAATCTGGTAATCGTAGAGTCTCCTGCAAAAGTAAAAACGATTAAAAAATTTTTAGGATCAACTTATGAAGTGGATGCGTCCAACGGCCATGTTCGCGATCTCCCCAAAAGCCAGCTAGGGATTGATGTCGAACATGATTATGAACCCAAGTATATTACCATTCGAGGGAAAGGAGATATTCTTTCCAAGCTGCGAAAAGAAGTTAAGAAAGCTGACAAAATCTATCTGGCAACCGACCCGGATCGGGAGGGAGAGGCAATTTCCTGGCATTTGATGAAAGCCTTAAAGCTGGATGAATTGAAGGACAAAAAAGTTTATAGGATTAGTTTTAACGAAATCACAAAAAATGCAGTGAAAGCATCCATCAAGCATCCGAGAGAGATCGATATGAACCTGGTAGATGCCCAACAGGCCAGACGGGTTCTGGACAGAATGGTGGGCTATAAGATCAGCCCGTTGCTCTGGGAGAAAGTAAAAAGAGGTCTGAGCGCCGGTCGTGTGCAGTCTGTGGCTCTTCGGATGATATGTGACCGGGAGGATGAGATCAATGCATTTGTTCCGGAAGAGTATTGGAACCTTGATGCTGCTTTTAAAGCTCCCGGAAATCGTAAGCACTTGAATGCGCGGTTTTATGGCACCAGGGAGGGAAAGCTGCCGATTAGGAGTAAAGAAGAAGCGGATAAGATCCTGGACGAATTAAAAGATCAGGATTATGTGGTAGAGGAATTAAAAACTGGGGAGAGGATGAAAAAACCTCCAATTCCTTTCACCACCAGTACATTGCAGCAGGAAGCGTCAAAGGTGTTGAATTTTTCAACACAGAAAACAATGCGCCTGGCTCAACAGCTATATGAAGGTGTGGAAGTAAAAGGTTATGGGACAATCGGTCTGATCACATATCTCCGTACAGATTCAACTCGCGTGGCCGAGGAAGCTGATCATGCTGCAAGAAGTTTTATCGAGGAGCACTATGGGAGTCAGTATGTGGCGAAAGCTGAGTCTGACAGCAAAAAGGGGGGTAAAATTATTCAGGATGCCCACGAGGCAATCCGCCCCACTGATATTGCTTTAACCCCTGTTATTGTAAAAGATTCCTTGCAAAGGGATCTGTTCCGCCTGTACCAATTGATCTGGAAGCGATTTGCCGCCAGCCGAATGGAACCGGCTAAGTACGAGACAACCACAGTCAAAATAAAAGCAGGAAAGTATTTGTTTACCTTGACAGCCTCAAAATTGGTTTTTGACGGTTTTATGTCCGTATACGCACAGGAAGAGGACAAGGAAGAGCAGAATCTTCTGGTAGGAAGACTGGAAAAAGGAATGAAGCTGGAATTGGCTGAACTGGAGCCGAGTCAGCATTTTACTCAGCCGCCGGCCCATTATACAGAAGCTTCACTGGTAAAAGCTCTGGAAGAGCAGGGAATTGGACGACCAAGCACATACGCACCTACGATCACTACTATTTTAGCAAGACGGTATGTGGTGAAGGAAAATAAAAATCTGTATGTGACAGAACTGGGAGAAGTGGTTAATCGGATGATGAAGCAATGCTTTCCCAGCATCGTGGATACAACGTTTACGGCCAATCTGGAGTATCTGTTGGATAAGGTGGGAGACGGTTCCGTAGATTGGAAGACTGTAATTGAGAATTTTTATCCGGATTTGGAAGAAGCAGTTCAAAAAGCTCAGAAAGAACTGGAATCTGTAACCATAGCGGATGAGGTTACAGATGAGGTGTGCGAACTCTGTGGCCGCAATATGGTAATAAAATATGGTCCACATGGGAAGTTCCTGGCATGTCCTGGCTTTCCTGAGTGCAAAAATACGAAACCTTATCTGGAAAAAATTGGCGTTCCCTGTCCGAAATGCGGTAAAGAAGTTGTGATAAAGAAAACTAAAAAGGGACGGCGTTATTACGGCTGCGAGGCCAATCCAGAATGTGATTTTATGTCCTGGCAGAAGCCGTCGGCGGAGAAGTGTCCGGAGTGCGGAAGCTATATGGTAGAAAAGGGAAGCCAGTTGGTTTGCTCTAATGAGGCCTGTGGGTATCGTACGAAAATTAAAGCAAAATAAAAGTATTTATTAAAAAATCAAAAAATTTCCAAAAACTATTGTGATTGTTGAAAAACCATGGTAGAATTTAGGTAATATATATCGGCTTCAGAAAATTTATTCAACTGAGCAAGGAGGTTTTGGAAAATGAGTGTACAGTTGCTGGACAAAACCAGAAAAATCAACAAGCTGTTGCATAATAACAATTCACACAAGTTTGTTTTTAATGATATTTGTAAGGTTTTGAGTGAGATTCTGTTATCCAACATCTTGGTGATCAGTAAAAAGGGAAAGGTCCTTGGGGTCAGCATCTGGCCCGGTGTGGACGAAATTGAAGAATTGATTGAAGATCAGGTGGGCGGCTATGTGGATAAAATGTTAAACGAGCGTTTGCTCAGCGTGCTTTCCACAAAAGAAAACGTTAATTTGGCCACTCTGGGATTCGCGGAAGAAAATGTAAGGAAATATCAGGCGATTATTACACCGATTGATATTGCCGGAGAGAGACTTGGCACTTTGTTTATTTATAAGTCGGATGCACAATATGATATTGATGATATCATTTTGAGTGAGTATGGAACGACCGTTGTAGGGTTGGAGATGATGCGTTCTGTTAATGAAGAGAATGCAGAAGAAACTAGAAAGATTCAGATTGTCAAATCTGCGATCAGCACCCTGTCCTTTTCTGAGCTGGAAGCGATTACTCATATTTTTGAAGAGCTGGATGGAAATGAGGGGATTTTGGTGGCCAGCAAGATTGCAGACAGGGTAGGTATTACCCGTTCTGTGATTGTTAACGCCCTGAGAAAGTTTGAGAGCGCGGGAGTGATTGAATCCCGCTCTTCAGGAATGAAGGGAACATATATTAAAGTCCTCAATGACGTGGTGTTTGATGAGCTGAAGGCGATTAAAGCAAATGGAAACAAATAAGGAAAGCTCACTCACGACCGAATTTAGATGAAGATATACCCGCTCTTTTCGGAAGATACGGTCCGGAAAGTGCGGGTGTTTTTATGCCTTGAGAAGAGGAGTGGACAAAATTGTCAAAAAAAATACTTGCATCACTAATAGTCTTATGATATAGTAAAGTGGCTTACGAAAAAACACGTCTGCGGATTCTGAGGGAAGGTGCCTGGAACGCCGAGAGATATTTGCCGGTCTGCAGTGACCTGCGGCGAAGGGTCTCCCCAGGAGTATGAGAAGCAGGCGGATGTCAAAAACCAAATGGAGGTAGAAACATGAGCGTAATTTCTATGAAGCAGCTTCTGGAAGCCGGCGTACACTTTGGCCACCAGACAAGAAGATGGAACCCTAAGATGGCTCCCTACATCTATACCGAGAGAAACGGCATCTACATTATCGACCTGCAGAAATCTGTAGGAAAAGTCGATGAGGCTTACAAGGCAGTGGCAGACATTGCTGCTGACGGCGGCACCATCCTCTTTGTAGGTACAAAGAAACAGGCTCAGGACGCTATTAAGACTGAGGCTGAGAGATGCAATATGTTCTACGTAAATGAGAGATGGCTGGGCGGCATGCTGACCAACTTTAAGACCATCCAGAGTAGAGTTGCCAGACTGAAAGAAATCGAGACCATGGCAGAGGATGGAACATTTGATGTTCTGCCGAAGAAGGAAGTTATTGCATTAAAGAAAGAGTGGGATAAGCTGGAGAAGAATCTTGGCGGCATCAAGGAAATGAAGAAGCTGCCGGATGCAATCTTCGTAGTTGACCCGAAGAAAGAAAGAATTTGCGTGCAGGAAGCTCACACTCTGGGTATTCCGCTGATTGGAATTGCTGATACGAACTGTGATCCGGAAGAACTGGATTATGTCATTCCGGGCAACGATGACGCGATCAGAGCTGTAAAACTGATTGTTTCCAAGATGGCCGATGCGGTTATCGAGGCAAATCAGGGCGAAGCTACCGCTGAGCTGGAAGCAGCCGGCGAAATCGAAGCAGAGGAGACTGCAGAGGCTTAATAATTCTCAATGGATGGATGCTTCGACCGGAAAAATGATGGTTGAAGCATCTTTTTGGTAGAAAACAGGTGAGAGTGATTCGCCTGGAGAGACAGAGAAAAACATTCAATCAGATGGAGGAATTCGAAATGGCGGCAGTTACAGCAGCAATGGTAAAAGAATTAAGAGAAATGACCGGCGCAGGAATGATGGATTGCAAGAAGGCGCTGGCGGCAACTGACGGTGATATGGAGAAGGCAATCGAGTTCTTAAGAGAAAAGGGACTTGCTTCCGCTCAGAAGAAAGCCAGCAGAATTGCGGCAGAGGGTATTGCATTCACTCTGGTCAGCGATGATGAAAAGAAGGCAGTTGTTGTAGAAGTAAATGCGGAGACCGATTTCGTTGCTAAGAACGAAGTGTTCAGAGGATATGTGGCCGATGTGGCAACGCAGGCGTTGGCCAGCACCTCTCAGAATATGGATGAGTTTCTGGCTGAGAAATGGGCAAAAGATGAGAGCATGACTGTTAAAGAGGCTCTGGCGGCTCAGATCGCAGTGATCGGAGAGAACATGAACATCAGAAGATTTGAGCGGGTGGAGGAAAAGGAAGGTTTTGTTGCTTCCTACATCCATGCAGGCGGAAAGATCGGCGTTTTAGTAGATGTTCAGACGGATGTGATCAATGATGCGGTTAAGGAGATGGCAAAAAATGTTGCCATGCAGGCTGCGGCTCTGAAGCCCTTATATACGAACAGAAACGAGGTAGACGCTGATTATATCGCTAAGGAAAAAGAAATCCTTACTGTTGCGGCAAGAAACGAAAAGCCGGATGCAAATGATAAGATCATTGAAGGTATGGTAATGGGCCGTATCAACAAAGAGCTGAAAGAAATCTGCCTTTTAGATCAGGTATACGTTAAGGCTGAGGACGGCAAGCAGACCGTTGGCAAATATGTAGAAGAAGTTGCGAAGGCTAACAATGCGAAGATAACTATTAAGAAATTCGTTCGTTTTGAAACTGGCGAAGGTATGGAAAAGAAAGAAGAGAATTTTGCAGAAGAAGTTGCAAAACAGATGGGGATGTAATCCGCTCTAATCGTGCAGTCGATTTGATAAGGCCCTTGAAATCTTGTTTCAAGGGCCTTTTTAAAATCTTTTGTGTACATTGCACAGCAACAAATGTCCTTGCAAGTCTGACAAATGTTGGAAACGAATTCTATAGATAAGGTGTGATAAAATGGGCAAATATTTTGCTAAAAGAATCGGGATGGCAATAGTTACCATTTTTTTGGTGGCTTGCCTTACATTCCTGCTGATGAATGCAGTACCAGGAAGCCCCTGGCTCAGTGAGAAGACGCCGTCTGAGGCAACAATCGCGGCTTTAAACGCCAAGTATGGACTGGATAAACCTGTCATTGTCCAATTGGGGATGTACTTGAAAAATCTGCTTCGCGGTGACTTTGGCGTATCGCTAAAGATGCAGAGAAATCGTGAGGTGTTGAGTATAATCAAAGAGATGTTTCCAGTATCTGCAAAAGTAGGTGCAATTGCTCTTACTTGGGCAGTATTGGTGGGGGTTCCTTTGGGATGTCTGGCAGCCTTTAAGCGTGGAAAGCTGACGGACAGTATTCTCCGAGTAGTCTGTACTTTGGGAATTTCAACTCCCAGCTTCGTTGTAGCTTCGATCCTGCTGGTAACGTTAGCAGGCGGAATTGCTTCATTGAAGATTTTCCCGACCATTTTCGATGCGTCTGCAGGCTGGCGTTCGTATGTGCTGCCATGCTTTGCTCTTGGCTTTTACCCGATGTGTTATACAGCGCGGCAGACCAGGTCAGCCATGCTGGATTCCCTCAATCAGGAATATATTAAAACGGCCAGAGCGAAGGGCCTGAAAAACAGCAAGATTATTTTTAAACACGCATTAAGGAATGCGCTGATTCCCGTTATTACTTATCTGGGACCGCAGGTAGCGTTTACCTTATGCGGAGGCTTTGTCGTAGAAAGTGTATTTTCAATTCCCGGCCTGGGACGTTATTTTGTTCAGTCTATTCAGAACAGAGATTATCCCGTTATTATGGGAACGACGATTTTTTTGGCAAGTTTTATTATCCTGATGAACGTAGTGGTAGACTTGCTGTATAAATTAGCTGATCCGAGAATTAATTTAACAAAAGGGGGAGAATAAAACGTGTCAAAAGATAAGAAGATGAAACGGTGTCCGGTCTCCCTGCAGCCCGATGTGGAATCTATGCTGGATTGGAATACGCTGACAGTAGCAGATTTTGAGCCGGCATCACAGGATGAAAAAGAAGATTTTATTCCGGAAAGAGCCAGTGTGTCCTATTGGAAGGACGCCTGGAGAAGGCTGAAACAGAATATAGTTGCTATGGTGGCCTTGGGCGTGATTATCTTTCTCTTTCTGTTTGCTTTCGTAGGTCCTCTGCTGATCCCTTATGGCTATGACCAGTTTAATTCAGGTGCGGAGAACCTTTATCCATATCATTACAGTCTGGAAGATCAGATTCGGGTAGAAGAGGAGATTGCAGCCAGAACAGAAAAAGAAGTTATGGATGTGGACACTATGATTGCCAAGGCACAAGAAGAGGCTGCGGCAAAAGGGGAAGAACTGTCGGCCAAAGACATTGCTATCATTCGCGCTCAAGCGAGAGCATCCTCGAACACAGCTTCCACAGAGAATTCTGAGACAGACCCGGCAGCTATTCGAGAGGAATTAGGTATTAAAGCGAAGCTGTTCGGATATTCCAGAGAGGAACTGGAGCGAAAGGCGGCAGGCGAAGATGTGTTCCCGCATATTTTTGGCACCGATATGTATGGAAGAGATATCCTGGTTCGTGTTATGTACGGAGCGAGGGTATCAATGGCGGTAGGAATTTTTGCCGCATTATTGGTTCTTGTGATCGGCGCTGTCTACGGATCGATTTCCGGCTATTTTGGTGGAAAGGTTGACGCTGTCATGCAGCGTATTGTTGAGATCATCTATTCGGTACCGGAAATGCTGGTAGTACTTTTGATTGCAACGGCATTGAAGCCAATTTTAACAGAATATGTGAATTCCGGAAGCGGGCCGCTGAAATCATTTGTCACGACTTTGGGTCCAAACCTGATTTCTCTTTTCATTGCGTTCGGTATGCTCTATTGGGTTACCATGAGCCGCATTATTCGCGGTCAGGTGCTTCAGCTTAAACAGCAGGAATACGTCACTGCGGCAAAGGCCTTGGGAGCATCAGGCGGTAGGATTATCCGCAGACATCTGCTTCCCAACTGTATCGGTCAGATCGTTGTTACTACCTGCCTGCAGATTCCGTCTGCTATTTTTCTGGAGTCCTTCTTGTCCTATCTGGGTGTGGGCGTTTCCGCTCCTCTTCCCAGTCTGGGTTCCATGGCGACGGACGCCCTCAGCGGTATGTATACGTATACCTACCGTCTGATCATTCCGGCAATTGTATTATCTGTTATGATTCTGGCATTTAACCTATTCGGAGACGGCCTGAGAGATGCTCTGGATCCGAAATTAAAGAAATAGAAAGGCGGAGTCTTAATGGCTGAAAATAAAGAGAACCAGAAATTATTGGAAGTAAAAGACCTCCATGTTTCCTTTTTCACCCCTGCTGGTGAGGTCAAAGCCGTAGGCGGTATAACCTATGATCTGAACTATGGGGAAGTGATGGGAGTAGTTGGAGAATCCGGCTCTGGAAAGAGTGTGGAGGCATATTCGATTATAGGTCTTCTTCAGTCCCCTGGAAAAGTAATCGGCGGGTCCATTACTTTTGAGGGTGAAGACGTACTGAGCTTTACAAAAGAACAGATGACTGCATTCCGTGGAAACCGTGTTGCAATGATCTTTCAGAATCCGATGACCTGTCTGAATCCGGTTTTTACCATTGGAAACCAGTTGGTGGAGGCGCTTCGTGCCCATGATAAGTCTATTTCCAAGAAGGATGCGGAAAAACGCGCTATGGAAATGATGGAATTAGTAGGCATCAATAACGTGGAAAAGCGTATGAAACAGTATCCACACGAATTTTCCGGTGGTATGAGACAGCGTGTTATGATTGCGATGGGGCTGATCTGTCACCCGCAGCTTCTGATTGCAGATGAGCCAACCACAGCTCTGGATGTTACGATTCAGGCGCAGATTCTGGAACTTATGAAAGACATCCAGAAAAAGACCAAGATGGGAATTATCTTTATCACTCACAATCTGGGGGTTGTCGCGGATATCTGTGATAAAGTGTCTGTTATGTATGCAGGCAAAATGGTAGAGCAGGGGCCGGTAGATGATATTTTCTACAGACCTGCCCATCCTTATACCAAAGGCCTCCTTCGCTCTATGCCCCGTGTAGACGCAGAGAGTTATGAAAGGCTGATTCCCATCGAGGGTACTCCGGTTGATATGCTGAATCCGCCGGAAGGCTGTCCCTTTGCCCCCCGCTGTGAACACTGCATGAAAATTTGCTTAAAGAAGATGCCTCCTTATGTAGAGGTAGGAACGAATCACCGCTCTGCCTGCTGGCTGCGGGTTCAGGAGCAGTTAGACCACAAGGAGGAGAAAGCTAATGAGTGATAAGATACTCCTTGAGATTAAAGATCTTAGGAAATATTTCCCGGTAAAAGGGGTGAAAGGTCCTGGAGTTCAGGCAGTTCAGGATGTTTCTTTTGCCATTAAAAAGGGAGAGACATTGGGACTGGTAGGGGAGTCTGGATGTGGAAAGACGACTCTTGGCAGAACGATCCTCAGACTGTACGAACCGACTGGTGGCAGCATTATTTATGACGGGACCCCAATCTATGAGAATCCCCTTGGACCGGACGGAAAGCCGCTTGGTAAGGCAAAAGCGGTCAAAATGCTGCCTTACCGCCGGAAGATGCAGATTATTTTTCAGGATCCGTCAGCTTCTCTGGATCCCCGTATGACGGTAGGCGAAATTATCGGAGAAGCGATTGACATTCATAAACTGGCTTCCAGCAAAAAAGACCGGGCAGATATGATAAAAGAGCTGCTAAAAAAGGTTGGTTTAAACACAGAACACGCTAACCGCTATCCCCATGAATTTTCCGGAGGTCAGCAGCAGCGTGTAGGAATTGCGAGGGCTCTGGCTGTAAAACCAGAATTTATCGTCTGCGATGAGCCGATCTCTGCGCTGGATGTATCTATCCAGTCACAGGTGGTCAATATGCTGGAAGATATGCAGCATGAATTAGGGCTGACCTACTTATTTATTGCCCATGATCTGTCGGTTGTGCGCCATATTTCTAATCGGATTGGTGTTATGTATCTCGGTTCCCTGGTGGAATTGGGAGAGAGTTATGAATTGAACCGTCATCCCATCCATCCTTATACGAAGACGCTGCTGTCAGCAGTGCCGATTCCGGATCCGGAAATCAGCCGCAACCGCAGCCGCATCGTTCTGGAGGGAGATATCCCTAGCCCGATGAATCCGCCCAGCGGATGCCGGTTCCACACCAGATGTCCATATGCAACGGAGAAGTGCAGCCGGGAAGTACCCGTATTTAAGGAGCACGAACCTGGTCACTGGGCAGCCTGTCATCTGTTAGACCAGTAATTATAGGTATCTTCGTCCGGAGAGGACGTGGCGATACAAAGTTTATGTGCGGAATGCACAAAAAAGAAGGAGGAACTGTAATTATGAGAAAGATGAAGAAAATCACATCTCTGGCTCTGGTTTCTGCTATGGCAGTTTCTATGGCGGCCTGCGGTTCCAGCAATACTGCTGAGACCACCGCTGCTACCACTGCTGCAGATACTACAGAGGCAGCAGAGACGACTGCTGCTGAGAGCACAGAGGCTGCTGAAACGACTGACGGCGAGTATAACCTGGCGGTTTGCCTGGCTTCTGAGCCCCAAAGCATTGACCCGGCACTGAACTCTGCAGTAGACGGTGCAATTATGATCAACCATATGTTTGAAGGTCTGATCAAATGGGTTGATGATGGCGAAGGCAACGCTGTAAGTGCGCCTGGACAGGCAGAATCCTGGGAGAAGACTGTAAACGATGATGGTACAGTTACTT
Source organism: uncultured Lachnospiraceae bacterium (assembly GCA_904395885.1). Taxonomy (GTDB): domain Bacteria; phylum Bacillota; class Clostridia; order Lachnospirales; family Lachnospiraceae; genus UMGS1370. Next base: position 28,084 of record CAJFOF010000046.1, on the reverse strand, counting down.
ATGTATTTACTATGCGTGACGGAATTAAATGGTCTGACGGCCAGCCGGTAACTGCAGGCGACTTTGAATATAGCTGGAAGCGTCTGGCTAATCCTGAGACAGCAGCAGATTACTGCTACATGATCGATATGGTAAAGGGCTATGCGGAGGTATCTACCGGTGCCGCTGATCCTGACACCCTGGCTGTAACAGCTCTGGATGATAAGACTCTGGAAGTTGTTCTGACTTATGACTGCCCGTATTTCCTGGAAATCGCAGCATTTCCGGCAACCTTCCCGGTTCGTCAGGATATGGTAGAGGGCAACGACGAGTGGACCTACGATGTAAACAGCTACATCGGAAACGGCCCGTACAAGATGCAGGAATGGTCTCACAACGCTTACATCAATGTAGTAAAGAACGAAAACTATTATGATTATGAGAACCTGGGTCCGGACAGCATCAGATTCACTCTGTTAGACGATGCCAACGCTATGCTGGCTGCTTTCAACAGCGGCGAGCTGGACTTCATTGAGAACTTCCCCACCGATGAAATGGCAAACTATCTGGCTTCCGGCGAGATCACCATTGCTGATTATCTGGGTACCTACTATGTATGCTTCAATACCGAGGATGAAGTCTTCTCCGATCCGCGGATCCGCAAGGCATTCTCTCTGGTTATCGACCGCAACTACATTGTTGAGAACGTATCTCAGGCAGGCGAAGTTCCTGCAACCGCATACGTTCCCTCTGGTGTAAATGACGTTGAGGGCGCAAGCGGTGATGACTTCCGTACCGTAGGCGGCGAATACTACAGCGTAGCGAAAGAGGATTACGAAGCTAACTGCGAAGAGGCTCGTGCTCTTCTGGCAGAAGCTGGTTATCCGGGCGGCGAGGGCTTCCCGACTGTTGAGTACACCTACAACACCGATGACAAGCACAAAGCAATTGCTGAGGCTCTTCAGAGCATGTGGCAGGAAGAGCTGGGCGTAACGGTTACCCTGAGCAATCAGGACTGGAACGTATTCTTGGAAAGCCGTAAACAGGGCGACTATCAGATCGCACGTAACGGTTGGATCGCAGATTACAACGATCCCTGCTCTTTCCTGGATATGTGGTATACCGATGGCGGCAACAACGATGCTCAGTACTCCAACCCGGAATACGATGCACAGATTGATGCTGCTAAGGCAACCTCCGATCCGGCAGAGCGTATGACAGCATTCCATGCAGCAGAAGATATCCTGATCGGTCAGGACAGCGTGCTGGCTCCTATCTACTTCTATACTCAGCCCTACATGCTGGCAGATGATATCGATGGAATGTACTATACTCCTCTTGGATACTTCTTCTTTGGATATACTTCCAGGAACTAATCGATTCGGAACAGTGTAATTTAAGAAAACTTATGACGGTCGTCCCATTTTGGGGGCGGCCGTTTTGGTTGCAGGTTTTTTGTTTCTATGGTATAATAGCCGCAAAGCGGTTATTATACCTGTGCATACCGATTTCTGTGTTCACCGCATAGCGCCGTTGTTCATAGAAGTACGGTGTAATAACCTAAATAGAAGCATTAGATCACAGGAGACGAAATTACATGAAGGCGAGACGGGTATTTTTAAAGTTAAGCGGCGAAGCGTTGGCAGGGCCTAAAAAGATGGGCTTTGATGAAGATACAGTGAGAGAAGTGGCGAGACAAGTAAAACTGTCTCTGGACGCGGGCGTTCAAGTGGGAATTGTCATCGGCGGAGGCAATTTCTGGCGAGGCCGCACTAGTGAAGCCATTGACCGGACAAAGGCCGATCAGATCGGAATGTTGGCTACAGTTATGAACTGTATCTATGTTTCAGAAATATTCCGGAGCGAGGGAATGGAAACGGAAATTTTTACCCCGTTCGCCTGCGGATCCATGACAGAACTTTTTTCCAAGGATCGGGCAAACCGTTGCTTCGAGGAAGGAAAGGCGGTCTTTTTTGCGGGAGGAACCGGGCATCCCTATTTTTCTACAGATACTGGAATTGCTCTGAGAGCGATTGAGATGGAGGCTGATTGTATCCTTCTGGCAAAAGCCATAGATGGGGTCTACGACAGCGATCCGAAGCTGAATCCTGAAGCCAAAAAGTATGACACGATCTCAATTCAGGAAGTAATCGATCAGAAGCTGGCGGTAGTGGACCTGACGGCATCGATCATGTGTATGGAGCACAAGATGCCTATGGCAGTTTTCAGCCTGAATGATAAAGACAGTATAGCCCTGGCCATGCAGGGGAAAATAAACGGCACATTGGTGACCGCATAACAGGAGGGTACTATGCAGGATATTAAAATTTATGAAGACAAGATGAACAAATCTCTGGATGCACTGCTGAGCGAATTTGGAACCATCCGTGCAGGACGGGCAAATCCTCACGTTCTGGACAAGATCAAAGTAGATTATTACGGAAGCCCTACTCCTCTTCAACAGGTAGGAAATATCTCTGTGCCGGAGCCTCGCATGATCGTCATTCAGCCATGGGAGAGAAGTCTTTTAAAGCCAATTGAGAAAGCGATTCAGGTATCGGATCTGGGGATTAATCCCACCAATGACGGAAGCGTGATTCGTCTGGTATTTCCGGAACTGACAGAGGAGCGCAGAAAGGAATTGGCAAAAGACGTCAAGAAAAAGGGCGATAATGCCAAGGTCGCTATGAGAAACATTCGCCGGGATGCCAACGATACGTTTAAGAAGATGGAAAAGGCCGGTGAGATTTCTGAGGACGAGAAAGCAGAGGCGGAAGAGAAAATTCAGAAACTGACAGATAAGATGATTGAGAAGGTTGACAAAGCCGTAGAGAATAAGACAAAGGAAGTCATGACTGTATAAGGATACAGATAGGGCAGGCCCGGCCTGCCCTTTTTCTCTCATTCCGGGAAAGTCTCCAGACTTTTGCGGAATACAGCAATGGAAATAGTTCTGTGGAAAGGATTGTGTGGCAGTAATGCAAAATTCAGATAATATAGAGAATCTGGTGATTCCGGAACACGTGGCAATTATTCTGGACGGAAACGGACGATGGGCCAAAAAAAGAGGACTCCCAAGGAGTATGGGGCACAAAGAAGGGTGTAAGACTCTGGAGGATATTGTAGAGCAGGCGGCTCGATTGGGAATACGTTATCTGACTGTATATGGTTTCTCCACGGAAAACTGGAAGCGTCCCAGCGAAGAAGTTGGGGCATTGATGCAGTTGTTCCGTTACTATATGGTCCGTTTTATAAAGATTGCAAACGAGAATAATGTCAGGGCGAAGATGATTGGAGAGCGAAGCCGCTTTGACCAGGACATTATTGAGGGGATTAACCGCATGGAGCGCGAGACGAAGGACAATACAGGTTTGACATTTGTCTTTGCAGTCAATTACGGCGGGAGAGATGAGATTGTTCGCGGTGTCAGGAAACTTCTGACTGACTGCCAGGATGGTGGAATCAAGCCGGAGGACATCACAGAGGAAGTATTTTCCTCCTATCTGGATACTGCCGGAATGCCGGATCCCGATCTGCTGATCCGAACCAGTGGAGAGCTGCGCCTGTCCAACTATCTCCTTTGGCAGTGCGCTTATACGGAGATCTATGTGACAGATTGTCTGTGGCCGGATTTTAACCGGGAGGAATTAGAAAAAGCTATTGCTGCGTACAATAAAAGAGAGCGGCGGTTCGGTGGCGCTAAGTAGCAGGAAAGGAGCAAGTATGTTTTGGACTCGACTGATCAGCGGTGTTGTTCTGGTCCTGCTCGCCCTGATTTTTGTCATATCCGGAGGGAAGGTGCTGTTGGCCGCAACGGCAGCAATTTCTATGATCGGACTGTTTGAGCTGTACCGCGCCCTGAAAATTCACGATAAGCCTATGGGGATTGTCGGATATGCCGCTGCAATCGCCTATTTTGGCCTTTTGTGGACAGCGGATACGGAGTATATGATGCTGGTATTCATCGGACTGCTTATGGTCTGCATGACAATCTACGTGGTGACATTCCCCAAATATCAGACAGAGGAAGTGACGGGAGCTGTCTTTGGCCTCTTTTATGTTCCGGTTATGTTATCCTACCTTTACCAGACCCGGCAGATGCCGGACGGAGCTTACCTGGTATGGCTGATTTTTATCAGTTCATGGGGATGCGATACCTGCGCCTACTGTGTAGGAATGCTGTTTGGAAAACATCGGCTGGCACCTGTATTAAGCCCAAAAAAATCTGTTGAAGGGGCAGTGGGCGGTGTTTTGGGTGCTGCCTTGCTGGGGCTTTTGTATGCGACCTTTTTCCAGGATAACATGCTGAATGTGGAAGACCCTCAGTTGGCCTGCGCCTTGGCCTGCGGGATTGCGGCAGTGATTTCTCAGATTGGAGACCTGGCGGCGTCGGCGATCAAACGGAACCACGGAATTAAGGATTACGGCCATCTGATTCCCGGACATGGAGGAATCCTGGACCGGTTTGACAGTATGATCTTTACTGCCCCGGCCATCTTTTTTGCTGTGTCATTTTTGAAATGACGGAAAATAGAAGGGAGCACAGATGAAGACAATATCAGTTTTGGGATCTACAGGTTCCATCGGGACTCAGACCCTGGAGGTCGTGAGAAACAATCAAGATATCAAAGTGGCCGCTTTGGCGGCTGGCAGCAATGCGGAGAAGCTGGCTGAACAGATACGGGAGTTTTCCCCAAGGATTGCCTGCATCTATGATGAAACGAAAGTAGCAGAACTGCGCCTTCTGACGGGGGATTTGGATGTCCAGATTGTATCCGGGATGGATGGCCTGATTCAGGCTGCGGCGATACCGGAGGCGGAGATCGTTGTCACCGCTGTAGTGGGAATGATCGGTATTCGGCCGACTATCGCCGCTATTGAGGCTGGAAAAGACATTGCCCTGGCAAATAAGGAGACGCTGGTGACAGCGGGGCATCTGATCATGCCTCTGGCGGAGAGAAAAAATGTGCGCCTTCTGCCGGTTGACAGTGAACATGCGGCTATTTTCCAGTGTCTGAACGGTGAGCGGGGGAACGCTATTCACAAAATTCTCCTGACAGCGTCCGGAGGTCCTTTCAGAGGATGGACCAGAGAGCAAATGGCAGAGGTAAAACCGGAAGACGCTTTGAAACATCCTAATTGGGCCATGGGCAAGAAGATTACGATCGATTCTTCCACAATGGTGAACAAAGGGCTGGAGGTAATGGAGGCCCACTGGCTCTTTGGGACAGAGATGAACCAGATCCAGGTGATCGTTCAGCCCCAGAGCATCATCCATTCTATGGTAGAGTTTGAGGACGGAGCGGTGATGGCTCAACTGGGAACGCCGGATATGAAGCTGCCGATTCAATATGCCCTTTACTATCCGGAAAGGCGTTATCTTCCGGGAGAGCGGCTGGATTTTGCAAAGCTGTCCCAGATCACATTTGAAGCGCCGGACCTTGAGAATTTCCGCGGGTTGGCTCTGGCTTACCGGGCTGGAGAAGAAGGGGGGTCACTGCCGACAGTCTTTAATGCCGCCAATGAGCTGGCTGTCAGCCGTTTCCTGAATGGCGAGATTGCCTACCTTACCATTCCGGATATGATTGAGGGGGCAATGAATGCACATAAAAAAATTGCAGATCCTACAGTTGAAGAAATTTTACAGACGGAAAAAGAAACGTATGAATATATAGAAAGCAGGTGGTAAATTGCTGAATATCATAGCGGCGATTTTGATGTTCGGAATCATTGTGTTGGTGCATGAATTCGGACATTTTATTGCAGCGAAGCTGAACGGAATCTATGTCGTAGAGTTTTCGATTGGCTTCGGCCCAAGACTTTTGAGCTTTCAAAAGGGGGAGACCAGATATTCGTTAAAGATCATCCCGCTGGGCGGTTCCTGCCTGATGCTGAATGAATTTGACAGTGCTGAGGAGGCTGGCGTCCTTCCTGAGGGTATGACCAAGGAGGAGGCAGATGAAAGAGGATTTATCAACAAATCGGTTTGGGCCAGGATCGTGACGGTTGCGGCAGGACCGGTTTTTAACTTCCTGCTGGCTTTTCTTTGTGCACTGATTGTTGTCGGCCGTGTCGGCTATATGTCTCCACAGGTGATTCAGGTAGAAAGCGGCAGTCCAGCCTGGGAGGCTGGCATCAGAGAAGGGGATAGGATTACCCGTATCAACGGAAAAGAAGTGGAGGATTACCGGGATGTTGAACTGGAGCGGTTTGTGAAGCCAGGTCAGACCATGACTCTTCAGTGGAGCCGGCTGACTGAAAATGGAGATGAGGTCTACAGCGCAGAGGTGACGCCGGAGTATTCGGCGGAAAGCGGTTCTTACCTGCTTGGCGTCTATTTTCCCGGCTATGTCCCAGCGGATGGAATTGGGGAGATCTTAAAGTACAGTGTGTACAATGTAAAATACCAGATAAAAGCGGCAATTCTCAGCCTGGGAATGCTGGTGCAGGGGCAGGTCAGCGCTGACAATGTTTCAGGCCCTGTCAAGATCGTTTCTGTGGTCAGTGAGACAGTGGGAGAGGCCAGACAGTACGGTTTTGAGGTGGTAATGCTGAACCTGATGAATCTGTGCATTATCATCAGCGCCAATCTTGCTGTGATCAACCTGCTTCCCATACCGGGACTGGACGGGGGGCGCCTGTTGTTCCTGATCATTGAAGCGCTGAGAAGGAAGCCCCTTGACCAGGAAAAAGAGGGGATGATCCATGCCGCAGGTCTGGCTCTGCTTATGGTGTTTATGGTATTTATTCTGTTCAACGATATTCAGAGCCTGCTGTAAAAGCGGGAGGGAGGAAGCTATGAAGCGAAGGAAGACAAAGACTGTCCGGATCGGAGACCGGGTGATCGGCGGAGGAAATCCGATCCTGATTCAGTCCATGTGCAATACAAGGACAGAAGATGTGGATGCCACTGTAAAACAGATTCATCGTCTGGGGCAGGTAGGGTGCGATATCATCCGCGTGGCTGTGCCTACGATGGAAGCAGCGGAAGCCTTAAAGGAAATCAAAAAAAGAATTACTCTCCCGCTGGTGGCTGACATCCATTTCGATTATCGTCTGGCCATTGCGGCCATAGAAAACGGGGCCGACAAAATTCGGATCAATCCGGGAAATATTGGAGCCAGGGAACGAGTTCAGGCTGTGGTAGATAAGGCGAAAGAGCGGGGGATCCCGATCCGGGTAGGCGTCAACAGCGGTTCCCTGGAGAAACCTCTGCTGGAAAAATACGGCGGGGTCACAGCCAGGGGAATTGTGGAGAGCGCCCTGGATAAAGTAAAAATGATTGAGGAGATGGGGTACGACAATCTGGTGATCAGCATCAAGTCTTCCGATGTGCTCATGTGTATTGAGGCACATGAGCTGATCGCAGAGAAGACCTCTTATCCCCTCCATGTGGGCATAACGGAGGCGGGAACCCTGACCTCCGGAAATATTAAATCCTCCATTGGCCTTGGCATCATTCTTCACCAGGGGATCGGGGACACCATACGCGTATCTCTCACAGGAGATCCGGTGGAAGAGATCAAGAGTGCAAAGCTGATTTTACGGACTCTGGGCCTGAGAAAAGGCGGGGTGGAGGTTGTATCCTGCCCAACTTGCGGAAGGACTAAGATCGATCTGATCTCCCTGGCAAACCAGGTGGAGACGATGGTGACAGAGTTTGATGATTTGAACCTGAAAGTGGCAGTCATGGGATGCGTGGTCAATGGCCCTGGAGAGGCCAGGGAGGCAGATCTGGGTATCGCCGGAGGAGACGGAAACGGCATTCTGATCAAAAAGGGCGAGATCATCAGAAAGCTTCCGGAAGACCAGCTTCTTCCGGCTCTCAGGGAAGAACTGTTAAAGTACCGCCAGTTATAGGAGGCAGACGGATAATGGCGAAACCATTTTTTGAAGTGTTTCCCCAGTTGGATATTGCGCCGCAGATGCAAGAGCTTTTAAATCTGGTTCAGGTGGAGAAAGTCTCCGCCTCCAGAGATAGAAGCTCTCTTCGCATTTATCTAAAGAGCAGCCGGCTGATCCACAAAAAGAATATTTTTGATCTGGAGACAGGGATCAAGCAGCAGCTTTTCCCAAACAAGGAACTAAAGATCAAAATTATAGAAAAGTATGCTCTTTCCGGCCAGTATACCCCGGAAAAACTGCTGAAAGTATACAAGGACAGCCTGCTTTTGGAGCTGAAGCACTACAGCATTATTGAGTACAGCATCTTCCGGAAAGCCGAGATTTCTTTTCCGGAGCCGGATCTGATGGAGATGACGGTGGAGGACACTATGGTCTCAAAGGAGAAGGCAGGAGAGCTGAAACGGATCCTGGAGAAAATTTTCCACGAGCGGTGTGGTCTGCCGGTTGAAGTCCGGTTTGCCTATGTTCCGGCTCAGGAGAGTCAGATCCGCAAAAAAATGGAAGAAAAGCTGAACGAAGAGTGCCGACAGATGGCAAAAGAGCGCATGGCGGTTCAGCCGGAACAGCAGGAGTTTACGGAGCAGCCGGCAAAGCCGGCTCAGGAGCCGAAAAAGAAAAAGGAAGAGGAAGTTCCCTTCTCAGGCGGAAGAGCTGTGGCCAAGACCGGACAGCCGGGAAGCAGTTCGGAAGGAAAAACGGGAGAAGGGCGGAAGTATTATTCCAGAAAGTCGGACAATCCGGATGTTCTCTATGGCCGGGATTTTGAAGACGATTATACGGAAATCGACAAAATTGATGGGGAGATAGGAGAAGTTGTGCTGCGGGGCAAGATCATTGCCAAGGACAGCCGGGAACTCAGAAGCGGCAAGACGATTCTGATCTTTGATATTACGGATTTTACAGACAGTATTACAGTAAAGGTATTTGCGCGGGAAGAGATGCTGGAAGATTTGAACAATGCCGTTGTCTTGGGAAATTTTATTAAGATAAAAGGCGTTACCACCATCGACAAATTTGACGGGGAGCTTACTCTTGGCTCTGTCACAGGAATTAAAAAATGCGAGGATTTTACCTCAAAGCGCATGGACAATAGCCTGACCAAGCGGGTTGAACTCCACTGCCATACGAAAATGAGTGATATGGATGGTGTTTCTGAGGTAAAAGACATTATTAAGCGGGCAAAGAAATGGGGAATGCCGGCGATTGCCATAACAGACCACGGCTGTGTCCAGGCCTTTCCTGACGCCAACCACGCACTGGATAAGGGTGACACTTTTAAGGTATTATACGGCGTGGAGGGCTATCTGGTAGACGACCTGAAACAGCTTGTGGAGAACCCAAAGGGCCAGGATTTCTCAGGGAGCTTTGTTGTCTTTGACATTGAGACCACCGGTTTTTCGGCGGAGAAAAATAAAATTATTGAGATCGGGGCTGTAAAGGTGATTGACGGGGCCATTGTGGACCGGTTCAGCACCTTTGTAAACCCGGATGTGCCTATCCCCTTTGAGATTGAAAAGCTGACAGGCATCAATGACGCTATGGTTCTGCCATACCCGGGCATCCAGGAGATCCTGCCCCGGTTTTTGGAATTTTGCGGGGACTCGGTTCTGGTGGCGCACAATGCCGGGTTTGATGTGGGCTTTATCTCTTACAATGCGAAAGAACAGGGGATTCCCTTTGAGCCTACGGTGCTGGACACAGTAGCGCTGGCCCGCCATTTGCTGCCGAACCTGAACCGGTACAAACTGGATACGGTGGCCAAGGCTCTTGGCATTTCACTGGAGAACCATCACAGAGCGGTGGACGATGCAGGGGCCACGGCGGAGATTTTTGTCGCTTTCGTAAAAATGCTCCGCAAGATGGATGTGGAGACCCTGGATCAGCTCAATGCTCTCAGTGACATGTCAGCGGAGACTATTCGGAAACTTCCCACCTACCACGTGATTATACTGGCTAAAAATGATTTGGGGCGGATCAATCTGTATAAACTGGTTTCTATGTCCCATCTGACTTATTTTGCCAGAAGACCCAGGATCCCCAAAAGTCAGCTTGCCAAGTACAGGGAAGGACTGATCATCGGCTCCGCCTGCGAGGCCGGTGAACTGTATCAGGCTCTGGTGCGGAGTGCTCCGGACATGGAGATCTCCAGAATCGTAAATTTTTACGACTATCTGGAGGTACAGCCTCTGGGAAACAACGCTTTTATGCTGCGGGATGAGAAGAGCACAGTAAAATCCAGAGAAGATCTGATTGAGCTGAATAAAAAGATCATTGATCTGGGAGACCGGTTCGGAAAACCTGTGTGCGCCACCTGCGACGTCCATTTTCTGGATCCCCAGGACGAGGTCTACCGGAGAATCATCATGGCAGGGCAGGGATTTAAGGACTGCGATGAGCAGGCACCTCTGTACCTTCGCACCACAGAGGAGATGCTGAAAGAATTTGATTATCTGGATCCCAACAAAGCGGAGGAGATCGTCATCACCAATACCAGAAAAATCGCGGATATGTGCGAGCCCATCGCTCCGGTGAGGCCGGATAAATGTCCTCCAGTCATCCCAAATTCTGATGAAACCCTGAGAAAGATCTGCTACGACCGGGCTATAGAGATGTACGGCGAGCCGCTTCCGCAGATCGTGGTGGAGCGCCTGGAGAGAGAGCTGAATTCCATTATCTCCAACGGATTTGCCGTCATGTATATCATCGCTCAGAAATTGGTGTGGAAATCCAATGAGGATGGATATCTGGTGGGTTCCAGGGGATCCGTCGGTTCATCCCTTGTGGCCACCATGTCGGGAATTACGGAGGTAAACCCACTAAGCCCTCATTATTACTGCCCCAACTGCCACTACAGCGATTTTGATTCCCAGGAGGTTAAAAAGTTCGCCGGAATGGCAGGCTGCGACATGCCGGACAAAAACTGCCCGGTCTGCGGGCAGCCGCTGAAAAAGGATGGATTTGACATCCCATTTGAGACGTTCCTGGGATTTAAGGGAGATAAGGAGCCGGATATCGACTTAAACTTCTCCGGTGAGTATCAGTCCAAGGCTCACGATTACACGGAGGTTATTTTCGGCAAAGGCCAGACTTATCGAGCCGGAACCATCGGCACCTTGGCTGACAAGACAGCCTACGGTTATGTAAAAAAGTATTTTGAGGAACGAGGAACCAGAAAGCGCAACTGTGAGATCAACCGGATTGTCCAGGGATGCGTGGGGGTTCGCCGCACAACCGGCCAGCACCCAGGCGGCATTATTGTCCTTCCCCTGGGGGAGGAGATTAATTCCTTCACACCTGTCCAGCACCCGGCCAACGATATGACCACCATGACGGTGACGACCCACTTTGACTACCATTCCATTGACCACAACCTGCTGAAGCTGGATATTCTGGGACACGATGATCCTACCATGATCCGTATGCTCCAGGATTTGACCGGGCTGGACCCTGTAAAGGATATCCCCCTGGACTGCAAGGAGGTCATGTCTCTGTTTCAGAACACCTCCGCCCTGGGAATCACGCCGGAAGACATCGGTGGCTGCAAGCTGGGCGCCCTGGGCGTGCCAGAGTTCGGAACCGATTTTGCTATGCAGATGCTGATTGACACCCAGCCTAAGTATTTTTCCGATCTGGTGCGGATCGCCGGTCTGGCCCACGGAACAGATGTGTGGCTGGGGAACGCCCAGACCCTGATCCAGGAGGGGAAAGCCACCATTCAGACGGCGATCTGTACCCGTGATGATATTATGATTTACCTGATCGGCATGGGCCTGGAAGAGGGCCTTTCCTTCACCATTATGGAGAGTGTCAGAAAAGGCAAGGGCCTGAAGCCGGAATGGGAAGAGGAGATGACCAAGCACGGCGTCCCGGACTGGTACATCTGGTCCTGCAAAAAGATCAAATATATGTTCCCCAAAGCCCACGCGGCGGCTTACGTTATGATGGCGTGGCGCATCGCCTACTGCAAGGTGTTTTATCCCTTGGCATACTATGCAGCCTTTTTCAGTATCCGGGCCAGCGGCTTTTCCTATGAGCTGATGTGTCAGGGGCGAGAGCGGCTGGAGGCCAACCTGGCAGATTATAAAAAGCGCCAGGACACCCTGTCAAAAAAGGAACAGGATACTCTTCGGGACATGAGGATCGTTCAGGAAATGTACGCCAGAGGTTTTGAGTTTGTCCCCATCGATATTTATAAAGCAAAAGCCCGCCATTTTCAAATCGTAAATGGAAAGCTGATGCCGTCCCTCAGCAGCATCGATGGCCTGGGGGAAAAGGCGGCAGAGGGAATCGTGGATGCGGCAAAGGATGGAAAGTTTCTGTCCAAAGAAGATTTCCGCAACCGAACCAAGGTCAGCAAAACAATCTGCGATCTGATGGCAGATCTGGGACTGCTTGGCGAGCTGCCTGAGAGCAACCAGTTGTCTTTATTTGATTTCGCCTAACCGATTGCTGCCGCAGAACCTTAGAAACTGGTTAGAACGGCTGTGATTTTGCAGGAGGGAGAGCATGAAGTTTACTAGCCTTACGATCCGCCATTTTAAGTCCATTGAGGAGATGAAAATCCGGGACATCGAAAACGCTTTGATTTTAGTCGGGAAAAATAATACCGGAAAGACCTCGGTGCTGGACGCCATCCGGATGGTGACAGGCAGCCGCCAGGTCAGACCGGAGGACTTTAACGAAAAACTTCAGAATATTGAGATCGAGGTGGAGCTGGAGATCACTGGAGAGGATCTGTCCCTGTTTCACCAGCGAGGAGCAGTCAGCTCGTATAAACGGTACAGTCTGTGGGAGCAGGAGGTGAGGAAGCGCCTGCCTTCTTTTCGGGGAGAGAAGCTGAACTTTACCTGCGCCATTAACCGAGAGGGAAAGAGGCGGTACGGGGATGGCTTCAAAAAACATAATAAGTACATAGAGGAGATCATTCCCAGGCTCTATTATATTGACACAGACCGGAATATGGAACAGCTTCAGCGGGATCTTCTCCTGGCGCAGACCAAGGTGATCCGGCAGGAGATGCGGGAGGATTCCTGCATGTTTGACGGGGCAAAGACCTGCCGCCATTGTTTTCAGTGCATCGGTCTGATCAATCAGAAGAGGCCGAAGGACCTTACGTTAATAGAGGCGGCTCGTCTGATGGAATATAAGATGTACCAGATGAACCTGAACCGCTTTGCCGGTAGTCTCAATGAAAATTTCCATAAGAACGGAGGGCTGGAAGAAATCTCTTACAGCTTCCAGTGGGACCCGGAACAGGTCTTTGGAGTGCGGGCGCAGATTTATGACCAGGAGAGAGGACGCACCAGCCCAATTGAAACTATGAGCCGCGGCATGAAGAGTATCTATATGCTGTCTCTTTTGGAGACATACAATGAGGAAGAGGACCGGATGCCCAGCATTGTTGTAGTGGAATACCCGGAAATGTTTCTCCATCCCCAGTTACAGAAGGTGGCAAGCGAGATCCTGTACCGCCTGTCCAAGAAAAATCAGGTGATTTTCAGCACCCACTCGCCCAACTTGATTTTTAACTTTAACAGCAGGCAGATCCGTCAGGTCGTTCTGGACGGAAATTTCTGTTCTGCGATTCGGGAAAAGACGGATATCGGCAGCATTCTGGACGATCTGGGATACGGGGCAGCCGATCTGATGAATGTCAGCTTCGTATTTTTTGTGGAAGGAAAACAGGATAAAAGCCGTTTGCCCCTGCTGCTGGAAAAATACTATTCAGAGATTTTGGATGAAGAGGGAAGGCCGTCCAGAATCTCAATTATCACGACCAATAGCTGTACCAATATCAAAACCTATGCCAATCTAAAATATATGAATCAGCTCTATATCAGGGATCAATTTCTGATGATCCGGGACGGAGACGGGAAAGATCCGAAAGAACTGAAACGCCAGCTATGCCGCTATTACGATGAAAGAAATCTGGAAGACGTCGACAGGCTTCCCAGGGTCCGGCCGGAGCATGTGCTGGTTCTGCGCTATTACTCTTTTGAGAATTACTTTTTAAATCCAGAGGTAATGGCAAAACTGGGCATTCTCTCCGGGAAAGAAGAGTTCTACGATATTCTTTGGGAAAAATGGCAGGAATACCTGCATCGATTAAAAAGCGGAAAAAAGCTGGCACAGGTCCTTGGGCGGCAGCCGGAATCCAGAGAAGACTTAAAGGCCCATATGGAGGAGGTCAAGACCTACGTAAGGGGCCACAATCTTTTTGATCTTTTTTACGGCCCTTATAAAAAAGAAGAGAAGGCTTTGCTGAAAGCCTATATCGATCTGGCGCCAAGAGAAGACTTTCAGGATATTTTGGACGCGATTGACCAATTCGTGTATTTTGACAGCCGGAAAAAAGCCCGGTGAGACAGCGGCGGAAGCGGCTGAAAACGGCGCAGATTCAATGGAAAACGAATTTGTAATCAATTTTTATAAAAATTTGAAAAATTTTCATTGACAGTTTCCGAGTTTTGTATTATACTACCACTTGTGACTGAGCGGTGCTAACAGTTATGAAGCTCAAATGTCACAGTGTCGAGGCGTGGCTCAGTTTGGTAGAGCGCTGCGTTCGGGACGCAGAGGTCGCGTGTTCGAATCACGTCGCCTCGATTTCGGCCTCATGGTCAAGCGGTCAAGACGACGCCCTCTCACGGCGTAAACCCGGGTTCGATTCCCGGTGAGGTCATAGAACAAGCTGCTGTCAGTCAGCAGCTTGTTTTACCATCAGGAAAAAGTTTATATCTGCCATTGTAGCTCAGTCGGTAGAGCACTTCACTCGTAATGAAGGGGTCGCGTGTTCGAATCACGTCAATGGCTTTCGAGGCGAAAGGCCGGAAACCAGGAAGATCAGGGGTTTCCGGCCTTTTTAGGATATATGGGAATAAATAGAGGAGTGTATCAAAATAGAAAAGAGGAAGGATTTGATAACGGAAAGGGGGTGGGTTAAAGAGTTCTGGGATCCGGAACGGAATAAATGTGATATCAGAAAATTAGAAGGCTTTCGCCCCGACACCCCTAAAAAATTCTGTTTTAAATGCCTGGATTGCGGCTACCGTTTCCCCAAACCGATCTGTCCGAGAGATATTTCCGGAGTCCTGCTCTGTCCCAACTGCGGAGATGGAAGGAGCAGGGAAGTTACCCAAGAAAATTGTCTGTCTGCCACTCACCCTCAGATAGCCGGTGAATTGGCAGACAATCGAGCTCGCAGAGGGGACGGCTGTTCTGTTTGCAGCAGACAAAAAAGACTTCTTTTATTGAGCAGGCGATTTTGTTTTACATCAGAAAATGCAGCAGAAATGCCAGAAGCGGCGTCGGCGTTCACGGTTTCAGCGCAGATATCTTACCGGAAGACCGAAAGATTGCTGTTATGTATGACAGTAAACTATATCAGGAAGGTATTGTGACTGGTCTGGTTCTTTCCGGAATCGTCATCGGGCTTCTGGTTCCCAATATGACCGGACGTGTAGCCCTTTACTGTGCTCTGTGCTACGGAATTTACATGGCTCTCAAGATTCCCAATAACAGCAATACGGCTGCTGGTATCATGTTCGCAGGCTTTGTAGCTGCAATTGCACCTTCCTGGATGTACCTTTCTGCAAGCGAGAATCTCCAGCTTGTCAATTCCTACCTGCAGGAAATTGGAAAAGACGTCAGTTGGATGGAGTATTTCATCAGCAATTTTCCGGTAATGCTCTTGTGGCTCATTGCCTTGCTGGTTATGATTCGTTTCATGTTCAAACAAGATGCAAAGATTGACGGAAAAGAGTATTTTAAAGAAAAGTATAAGGCCCTTGGAAAAATGTCAACAAAAGAAATTAAATTTTTGATTATTCTTCTGGGACTGGTAGTCGCTATTATTTTCTCCGGAATCGATCCTGGCTGGCTGTTTACAATTGCTGTTGTAGTATGTTTTATTCCAGGCATTGATGTTGGAAAACCTGAAGATTTAAAAGATGTAAACTTTACAATGGTATTCTTCGTGGCGGCGACAATGTCAATCGGAAATATGTCCAACAGCGTAGGTGTAGCTGATCTGGTCAGCAGCCTGATGATGCCGGTTCTGCAGAATATCAACAACCTGGGAATGTTTGTCGTGACTTGGTTTGTAGGTGTTATCGTAGATTTGATGATGACTCCTCTGGCTGGAATGGCATCCTTCTCACCGCTCTTTATCAGCATAGCGGAAAATCTGGGACTCAGTGTTGTTGGAACGACGTTCAGCTTTGTATGGGGTGTTGAGCAGTTGTTCTTCCCGTATGAGTGGGCACTGTTCCTGATTCTTTTCAGCTACGATGTCTTCGATATGAAGAAAGCAATCAAGTTCTGTACAGGAAGAACTGTTTTGAGTCTGATCTTCTTGGTCGCATTAATGTATCCGTATTGGATGGTAACCGGATTTTTACGGTAAGTAGGAGGAACGTTAGATGATAAAATATGAGAAAAAAGAAAGTCTGATCGAAAGACAGAAAAAGTCAGAAGAAGCGTTTCTGGCAGACTTCCGGAAGGGAGAATATGTTTACGATAAGCCATTGGTTGTATTGAATCCCTATCTGATCTCCCCGCTGACTGCAATGATTCTGTTTCGGACATCGACAAAGCAGGAAGTTACACTGACTGTGAAAGGAAAGTCAAAAGAGGGAGATATCGTTCACCGTTTCCCGGCTGAAACAGACCATATCCTTCCGGTATACGGACTATACGGAGGATATGAAAATACAGTGGAGCTGTCCCTGTCGGGCGGTGAAAAATCAGAGGTGACGATTAAAACGGATCCTCTTCCTCCGGAAGTTCCGGTTCCGACCTTCTGCAAACCAAATAAAGGACATATGGGGGACAATGTAATCTTTCTGACCCAGACCTCCAAGGCTAACGCACTGGCCTGCGACTACGCAGGGGATGTTCGCTGGTATCTGACAATCAATGTATGCTTTGATTTAAAGAGACTTTCCAATGGACACCTTCTGGTGGGAACCGACCGTCTGATCCGGCTGCCGTATTACGTCAGCGGCACCTATGAAATGGGGGTTCACGGAAAGATCTATAAAGAATACAGGATTCCCGGCGGATATCACCACGATACATTTGAGCTGGAGGACGGCAATATTCTGATGCTGACTCAGATGCCGGATGCAGATACAGTGGAAGATGTGCTGGCATTGGTTGAGAGAGATACCGGCAAGATCCTGCGTCTGTGGAATTATAAAAAACTTCTTCCTTACCAGTGCACGTCTACTTATTCCGACACAGGAACGGCTCATGACTGGTTCCATAACAATGCAGTCTGGTATGACAAAGCGACAGATTCCATCACATTGTCAGGGCGCCACGAAGATGCAGTTATCAATATCGACTTTGTAACAGGCGATCTGAACTGGATCATTGGAGATCCCCAGGGCTGGCCGGAGGAATACGTGAAAAAGTATTTCTTTAAACCGGTGGGAGAACCCTTTGAGTGGTCCTATGAGCAGCACGGTGCAGTGGTATGCCCAGGCGGCGATGTTATGATGTTTGACAACGGCCATTACCGTTCCAAGATAAAAGAAAATTACATGAAGGCAAAAGACAGTTACTCCAGAGGCGTTCGCTACAGGATCAATACAAAGGATATGACGATCCGGCAGATCTGGCAGTTTGGCAAGGAGAGAGGAGCCGACTTCTTCTCACCCTATATCTGCAATGTGGAGTACTACGATGAAGGCCGCTACATGGTACATTCTGGCGGAATCGCATATAAGAACGGCGAACCGCTGGAGGGACTTGGAAGTACGGATGGAACTGGAAGTGATTGCAGGCTCAATGCCACTTACGAGAAAGGCGAGCTTGTCATTTTGATCCTGGAAGATGAAGAAGGCCGTCAGCATAAATATTATGTCAATACCTCAGCACCAGGCAATTTCGGCGCGATGTGTGTGGGAACATTCCTGAAAAACGATCCGAGAAATATAGACGTTTTCATAAATAAGGCAGGACTAAAAGGAAAAATGAAAGTGAAACTTTTACTGGAAAATAAGGTCTACGATTCAAAGATGGAAATCGTTTTTTAGCGTAGGACAGCCAGTGACTTGGAGCTGATTTTGCTCTGGGCACTGGCCTTTTTGTTTCACAGGAAACTGCCTTCTCTACGAAACAAAATGCCCTGTAAGGAACGCTTTGCTATGGAAAAGAAAAGGCTGCTGACGCGGCTTGCCGGAACTTTTTTACAAAAATTTTCTCCTTTTATTGACGAAATTGTCAAAAAAAGGTATGATAGAAAAGTAGGATTTTACAAAATCTTTACCGAAAGAAAGGGAGGAAATAATTTATGAAGAAATCTGTATTAGCAGTATTGCTGTCAGCATCTATGACAGTGGCCCTGACCGCATGCGGCGGCGGAGCAGCAGATGCTACCACGGCAGCTACTGAAGCAGAGACCACTGCGGCAGAGACCACCGCAGCAGAAACTGAGGCAACCGAGGCTGAAAGCGGAGAGAGCGAAGCGGAAGAGACCACTGCAGCAGAAGCGGAAGGGACTCCTGTAAAGGATCCGTCTGAATTCAAAGTTGGTATGGTTACAGACGTGGGCGGTGTAAACGATGGTTCCTTCAACCAGTCTTCCTGGGAAGGTCTGCAGAGAGCAGGCGAAGAGCTGGGAATTCAGGTGAATTATCTTGAGTCCAATACAGATGCTGACTATACGCCTAATATTGAGAACTTTGTAGATGAAGGCTATGATCTGATCATCTGCGTAGGATATATGCTTGCAGATGCAACCAGAACAGCAGCAGAGACCTATCCGGATCAGCAGTTTGCAATCATTGATGACGCCAGCAATGCAGATCTGCCCAATGTTACCTGCCTGATGTTCGAGCAGGCTCAGTCTTCCTACCTGGTAGGCTATGTAGCAGGTCTGGTAACTGAGAGCAACAAAGTTGGTTTTGTGATCGGTATGGCAAATGAGAATATGAACCAGTTTGGTTACGGCTATGTAGCAGGCGTAAAGGATGCAAATCCCGACGCTGAAGTACTGCAGTACAATGTAAATGCATTCAACGACCCGGCTACTGGAAAATCTGCTACCACATCTATGGTAACAGAGGGTGCCGACGTTATCTTCCATGCTGCAGGCGGCTCAGGTCTGGGCGTGATTGAGGGATGTAAGGAGAACGGTATTTGGGCAATTGGTGTTGATACCGACCAGAGTTCCATCGCTCCTGAAACAATTCTGACTTCTGCTATGAAGAGAGTAGACAACGCAAGCTATGACGCTGCAAAAGAAGCTCTGTACGGCATGTTGGATGGCGGCGTGATTACTTATGATATTACGACCGGCGGCGTAGACATTGCTCCGACTACAGACAACCTGACAGAAGATGTCATTGCTGCAGTTGAGGACGTTAAGGCAAAGATCACTTCTGGCGAAGTTGTTGTTCCCAACAACGCTGCAGATTTTGAAGCAAAATATGGCGACATCTATACCCTGGATGACTGATGGCCGCAGAAGCTGATTTGACAAGATAACAATAGGGAGGGGATATTCATAAACAGAAATAATTGCTTATGGATATCTCCTTTTTTCCTATGACTTGTGCCGGCAGAAGAGCTGCCTGGAGAAGTGATGGGAAAAAGCAGAAAGTCTATTCAACAATTATTAAGAACGAAAGGATGAATTTTGATGAGAGATATTTCTATGGAGCGGGTGAACCAGACCCGGCAGGAAATACTGGATATTATTGAAAGCCCTATCCTGACGCACGAGCAGAAAGTGGCGAATATGGCAGGCAAAGCCGATTCTCTGATGGAAGTTCTGGATCTTCCAGAAGGATTGGATGAGCTTTTGAATGTGCCGGGAGATGTAAAATGTATCTGTGATCTGGCGGAGGGCCATGCCCCGGTCCGTCCGAGATACATTATTCCGGACTATTTTAAGTTTATGAGAGAGGGAAGCAAGTTCCTTCAGCTTGATCCGCCAAAAGATTTGTATGAAGCGCTGAATTCTCTATTGATCTTTTATAAGCATGTCCCCAGCGTTACAAATTTTCCTGTATATGTAGGGGCGCTGGACGAACTGCTGGAACCTTTTATTGATGATGTAGACGAGGCTCAGGCCAAGAAAATGCTAAAGCTTTTTATGCAGCATATTGACCGCACGGTTTTGGATTCTTTTTCCCATGCCAACATCGGACCAAAGGCAACGAAAGCGGGGCGTCTGTTGCTGGAAGTAGAGAGGGAGCTGGAGCAGGCAGTTCCGAATCTGACTATGAAATATGAAGAGGGCGTTACGCCGGATGATTTTGCCCTGCTGGCAGTTGATACAGCTCTGCACAGTGCAAAGCCCAGCTTTGCGAATCATAAAATGTTTAAGGGCGAGCTGGGAGAAAATTATGTGATCGCAAGCTGCTACAATGGTCTGCTGCTGGGCGGCGGTTCTTACACTCTGTGCCGCCTGATCCTGGGAAATATCGCAAAGAGGGCAAAGAATATTCAGGATTTTAAAGAAAACCAGCTTCCATATGTGATGGATATTATGGCACGGTATATGGATGCCAGAATTAAATTTGAGGTGGAGGAAAGCGGATTTTTTGAGAATAATTTCCTGGCAAAAGAGGGCTTTATCCACAGAGATCGTTTTACTGCCATGTTCGGCATGGTAGGCATGGCTGAGTGCGTCAATATTCTTTTGGAAAAGGAAGGTATCGAGGGGAGATACGGCACAGACGACAATGCCACTCAGCTGGGGGTAGAAATCATGGAACTGATTGATGGATTTAACCGTCAGCATACGAACCCTTACTGCGAAGCGACCGGTGGACATTTCCTCCTCCACGCTCAGGTAGGAATTGCAGAAGATCAGAATATCAGCCCGGGCACCCGTATTCCCATCGGCGAGGAGCCCGATGAACTGATCGATCATCTCCTTCAGTGTTCCAAATTCCACAAATATTTTCCGTCTGGAACCGGAGATATTTTCCCCATTGATACGACGGTCCACAAGAACCCTGAATTTGTCCTGGACATTGTAAAGGGAGCTTTCCGGAAGGATCTGCGTTACCTGTCCTTCTATTCCAGTGACAGTGATGTGATTCGCATTACCGGCTATCTGGTGAAGAGATCTGAGATTGAAAAGTTAAAGTCCGGGCAAAATGTACTTCAGGATACTACCCATTTGGGACTTGGGGCTGAGATCAACGGTCATATCCTGGAGCGGAAGGTGAGATAAGATGAGGGCTCTGGTCAATAAGATTATTCCCTTCAGCGCGGTAGACGGACCGGGAAATCGAACTTCTGTCTTTCTCCAGGGATGCAACATGAATTGCCGCTATTGCCACAACCCGGAGACCAGAAAAGTCTGCATCGGATGCGGAGACTGTATCTCGGCCTGTCCGACAGGTGCTCTTTTTTGGACAAGGGATAAGAGCGGGCAGAAGGTGGGATATGATCCTGACAAATGTGTTCTCTGTGATACCTGTATTCATGTATGCAGCCATGATGCAAGCCCGAGAATTCAGGAAATGACGCCTCAGGAGGTCTACGACAGAGTCGCACGGCAGATCCCTTTTATCCGCGGTGTTACAGTCTCAGGAGGGGAATGTACCTTATACCCAGAGTTCCTGACAGAATTTTTTCAGATCTGCAAGGAAAATGGTCTGGGAACCCTCATTGACAGCAACGGAACCCTGGATTTTAAAGAATATCCAAAACTGCTTACAGTTACGGACGGGGTTATGCTGGACATAAAAGCTTTTAAAGAAGATGATCACCGGACAGTCACCGGCATTTCCAATAGAATTGTTTTGGATAACTGCCGGTATCTGGCCAGCTTGGGAAAGCTTTATGAAGTGAGAACTGTGGTCGTTCCGGGACTGTTTGACGCAGAGGGTACTGTCCGGAGTACAGCGGCTATGCTTCGGCCCTACCAGAAGATTCAGCCGATTCGTTATAAGATTATTGCATTTCGGCCAATGGGGGTGCGAGAAGAGTATTCCGGGTATCCGGTACCGGACAGCGCGTTGATGGAATCCCTGGAGAAGATCGCCAAAACAGAAGGAATGGGAACGGTAATTGTTGTTTGAGAAAAGAGAGAATAGGAGGAAAAGGTGTGGGTAAGACGAGTCATGTAGACGAAAGCACTGTCACTATCCAGATGAAGGACATCGTCAAAAAATTCGGGGATTTTGTGGCCAACGACCACATCAACCTGACTGTCCACAAGGGAGAAGTTCACGCAATATTAGGAGAAAACGGAGCTGGGAAAAGTACCCTGATGAATGTCCTGTATGGTCTGTACCGGCCTACAGAGGGTGAGATTTTTGTCAATGAGAAGAAGGTAAATATCGACAGTCCCGGAAAAGCGATTGAATTGGGGATTGGTATGGTTCATCAGCATTTTATGCTGGTTCAGCCTTATACGATAACAGAAAATATCATACTGGGGATGGAGCCGATTAAAGGTTTCCAGGTGGATCTTGCATCTGCCAGACAGAAGGTAAAAGAACTTTCTGAAAAGTACAATATGCAGGTAGACCCCGATGCAAAAATCGAAGACATATCTGTCGGAATGCAGCAGAGAGCGGAGATTTTGAAAGTCCTGTACAGGGGAGCGGATATTCTGATCCTGGACGAACCCACGGCGTCTCTGACTCCTCAGGAGATCGAGGAACTGATTGAGATTATCGGCCATCTGACGGCTGACGGAAAATCAGTTATTCTGATTACCCACAAATTAAAGGAGATTAAAGCCAGTGCAGACTACTGTACCATTATCCGGCAGGGTAAATACATCCGCACGGTCAAGGTGGAAGATGTTACGGAAAATGAACTGGCATCTATGATGGTAGGACGGGATGTAGAATTTGCGGTGGAAAAGAAAGATATCACCCCTGGCGAGGTGGTTCTGGAGGTTAAAAATCTCCGGGGAAAGGATTACCGGGGGACAGAGATCTTAAAAGGCCTCAATCTGACAGTCCGGAAAGGGGAGATCGTAGGCCTTGCCGGCGTTGACGGAAACGGACAGACTGAGCTGGTGGAAATTCTGACAGGCCTCCGAAAAGGAGATTCCGGGGAGATCTATATGAAGGGAGAGAACGTCTTTAACTGGACGCCCAGAGCATTGTTCCAAAAGGGAATTTCCAGTATCCCGGCAGACCGTCAGAAACATGGCCTGGTGTTGGAATTTTCGGTAGCAGAGAACTTGATTCTTCAGAATTTTGGAGAGAAGGAGTTTTCGCAGAAGGGGATTCTTAACAAAAAGTCTATTTTTGATCACGCCAAAGATTTGATCGCGAAGTTTGATATACGTCCGTCCGGCTGTGAGGAGAGGCCGGCAGGCCAGCTTTCGGGAGGAAACCAGCAGAAGGTCATCATCGCCCGGGAGGTTACCAATGACACGGATCTTCTGATTGCCGTCAACCCCACCCGCGGGCTGGATGTAGGGGCGATTGAGTTTGTCCACAAATACATTGTCGAACAGAGAAACAAGAATAAAGCCGTTCTTCTGGTCTCCTTTGAGCTGGATGAGATCATGAGCCTGTCTGACAGGATCGAGGTTATATTTGACGGAACGATCAAGGGCGGAATGGCCGGGAAAGATGCGGATGAAAACACGTTAGGACTGATGATGGCAGGAGGAAATCAGCATGAATGAAAAGAAAAGTATTTTAAATAGTAATGCCTTGTATACTCTTATTGCCATTGTTATCGGATTTGTGGTAGGAGCGCTTTTCCTGCTGGTGGCTAAAATCAATCCGATTGAAGCGTATACAAAATTGTTTACCGGAGTATTCAGCAAACCCAAGTTTATCGTATGGTCGATCATTTATGCCAGCCCCCTTATTTTTACCGGCTTAAGCGTTGCATTTTCCTTCAAGACTGGCGTTTTTAATATCGGTGCGGAAGGGCAGTTCGTAGTGGGAACCCTGGCGGCTGCTGTAGTGGGCATTATGGTTGATGTTCCAGCTGTTATCCATGTTCCCCTTTGTATTCTGGCGGCAGCCGCTGCAGGCTCTATTTGGGGAAGCCTGGTTGGCTTTTTAAAAGTGAAAAAGGGCATCAATGAAGTCTTGCTGTTCATCATGTTTAACTGGATCGCTTTCTACCTGTCCAATTACGTGGTGAATTTGGAGGCTATCCACAAAGAGGGCGGCGGAGAGGCCACCAAGGATGTTCTGGAATCAGCCCGGATCCTTATGCCCCAGTCTATCCGTCAGCTTACCGGATGCAGCAACGTCAATTACGGCATTATTTTGGCCATCATTGCAGCCGTTGTGATCTGGTTCCTGATCAACAAAACAACGCTGGGTTATCAGCTCAGAGCAGTGGGATTTAACAGAAACGCCGCTGAGTACGGCGGTATTAATGCAAACCGGGCAGTTATGACAGCTATGGCAATTTCCGGCGGTCTGGCCGGTCTGGGCGGGGCAGTCCAGCTTCTGGGAATGTCCATGAGAGTCAGCCAGTTTGCCACCCAGGAAAGTTACGGATTTCAGGGAATTACAGTGGCTCTGATTGCCGGTTCCAACCCCATTGGCTGTATTTTCTCAGGGCTGTTCTATGGTGCGATGAAGTACGGCGGCAGCAAACTGAGTCTGATCAATGCCCCGTCGGAGGTCGTTGATATCATCATGGGAACGATCATCCTGTTTATTGCTGTCTCACATGTATTTAAGAAACTGGCGCTGAAAGGAAAAAGGGGGTAAGATGATGGATACCATTATTAAAGACTTAGGATTGCTGATCAACGCGACTCTGGTGGCGACGCCTCCCCTTCTGTATGCTGCATTAGGCTCCTGCTTTTCTGAGAGAAGCGGCGTTGTCAATATTGGAATTGAAGGAATGATGACCATAGGTGCTTTTACCGGTGCGGCCGTAGCTCTTTTTACCGGAAACGGCTGGTTTGCCTTCTTCTGCGGAGGCCTGGCGGGCGCGCTGTTTGGTTTGATCCATGCTATTGCCTGTGTTACATTTGGAGCTGATCAGACGATCTCCGGAACGGCTATCAACTTTTTGGCTCCCGGCCTTGCTGTTTTTCTCTGCAAAGCCATGTTTGACAATTCGACGGATACACCGCCGATTGATACTGCCAGCAAGCTCCCGAAGCTGCTGGACGGTGTGTTTCCGGTAGGTTCTTTTGCCAACAATGTATTCAGCACATATGTGCCGGCTTATCTGTGTTTTGTTCTGGTGCTGGTGGTATGGTTTGTCTTTTATAAGACCCGTTTTGGCCTGCGGCTGAGAGCGGTAGGAGAACATCCTCAGGCTTGCGATACTCTGGGAATCAATGTGTTCCGGGTTCGCTATATCTGTGTGATCCTTTCCGGTTTTCTGGCAGGGTTAGGCGGGGCCTATGTGACCCTGGCGACAATCAACCAGTTCCGTCCCATCGTTATCGTGGGGCAGGGTTTTATCGCCATAGCGGCAGTTATTTTTGGAAAGTTCACTCCTCAGGGGGCAATGAAAGCTTGCCTTTTGTTTGGACTATGCAGCGGTTTAAAGGTAATGGCAGGTTCTGGAAACACGATTTCTCCAAACCTCATTTCTATGATTCCGTATGTTGTCACAATTATCACTCTGGTTCTTTTCGTAGGCCGCGGCAGAGTTCCCGCAGCAAACGGAAAGCCCTATGTAAAATCAAAGTAACTTTTGCGTCGCGCATCGGTTTGGTATGCAGAAATCAGGCTGTATGCCAAACCGATGTTGTCTGATGGCGGCAGAGAGGAGGACCTATGGACAGAGAACTCTTGATTCAACTGGCCATGAAAGCCAGAAAAATCGCCTATACTCCCTATTCCGGTTTTCAGGTGGGAGCAGCTTTGCTGACGGATGACGGTCAGATCTTTACAGGCTGTAATATTGAGAGCGCCAGCTATACTCCCAGCAACTGTGCAGAGAGGACAGCTTTTTTTAAAGCGGTCAGCGAGGGGATTCGGGAATTCCAGGCTATTGCCATTGTGGGAGGTCCTGCTGACAGAGAAGAACTAGAAATTTGTGCTCCCTGCGGGGTATGCCGGCAGGTTATGATGGAATTTTGCGATCCGGAAACGTTTCAGATTATTTTGGCAAAAAATCCGAAGGACTATCAGGTATATACCTTGAAGGAACTGCTTCCTCTTGGTTTTGGTCCGAAAGACTTAGAAAGGTAAGGTTATCAGGATATGATTGATCTTCATATGCACTTCGATGGCTCACTTCCCGTAAAGACGGTTTTGCGTCTGGCAAGGGAGCAGAAGCTTCTTCTCCCGGCAAACACAGAAGAGGAGCTGACACCGTATTTGAAGGCACCGGCTGACTGTCAGGATCTCAATGAGTATCTGTTACGTTTTGACCTTCCGCTGGCAGTTCTCCAGACAGAGGATGCCCTGGAAAGCGGCGCCAGAGAGTTGGGACAGGAGCTGAGGGACCAGGGAATTGTCTATGCAGAGATGCGTTTTGCCCCTCAGTTTCATACCAAAAAGGGCATGACCCAGCAGGAGGTGGTTCAGGCGGTTTTAAAAGGCCTTCGCGACTGTGCTCCGGGAATTTGGATGAATCTGATTCTCTGTTGTATGAGGGGCAGTGAAAACGAAGCTGAAAATATGGAAACAATCAGAATTGCCGAGGAAGAGATCAAATCTGCCAGGGCAAGGATGGCGGCAGGCGAAAGTGGTATTCCGCGGGTGGTTGCTGTTGACCTGGCCGGTGCGGAAGCCATTTTTCCCACCAGAGATTTTTCCAAGTTCTTTGTTGCAGCCAGGGAGAAGAACATTCCTTATACGATTCATGCCGGAGAAGCTGATGGGCCAGAAAGCATCCGTGCAGCCCTGGCTATGGGAGCCTACAGGATCGGTCACGGCGTTCGCTGCGTAGATGATGACAGTCTCGTAGAAGAATTAAAAGAAATGCAGATCCCCTTAGAGTGCTGTCTGACCAGCAATCTGCAGACCAGAGCTTTTGCCAGTGCCGAAGAACATCCGCTGCTTCCATTGTACCGGCGGGGGCTGGCAGTGACAGTCAACACAGACAACATGACTGTCTCCCAGACTACCATTGAACAGGAATTCGAGATCCTGGAGAAATTGGGAATGACGGAAGGGGAGAAAAAAGGACTTCTCGAAAACAGCATCGGTGCGTCTTTTCTGTCAGACGAGGAAAAAAAGCTCCTGAGACAGCGTATTCTGAAGTGAAAATTTGCTTCTGTGCGTTATATGTTATGAAAGGCAGGGTGGCAGCGCCGGATCTCCCAGCGCGAGCCATCTGACTCTCATAAAATTCGTTCAGGAGGTATGGCGATGGGCTGTCTTGGCAACTTGTTATGGTTTCTCTGTGGAGGGTTTATCAGCGGCCTGACATGGGGATTGTTCGGCTGTCTCTGGTGTCTGACAATAGTAGGAATCCCTGTGGGAATTCAGTGTTTTAAATTTGCATCCCTGAGTTTCTTCCCTTTTGGGAAAGAAGTGCGGTATGGCGGCGGAGTCGGTTCTTTGCTGCTGAATATTGTGTGGCTGATCGTCTCGGGAATTCCACTGGCAGTCGAGTCGGCTGTTCTGGGTTGCCTGCTATGTGTCACAGTAATTGGAATTCCTTTTGGAATTCAGCATTTTAAGCTGGCAAAGCTGGCTTTGATGCCTTTTGGGGCGGAGATTGTATAGGCCGGAAATTGTAGATAAGGCTGATATTATTATGAAAATTTACAAAAATGCTTGAAATATTTAGAGGACTGTGTTATACTACCACAGTACCGCAGATGTAGTTCATCGGTAGAACACCAGCTTCCCAAGCTGGGGAGGCGGGTTCGATTCCCGTCATCTGCTCTTCTTAAAAACAGCCGGGACCTTGGTTCAATCAGGGTCCCGGTTTTTGTTTCCTGTGAAAGCTCTGTCAAGCAGGGCGTCATCTGCCTTGGTCAGTTTTCTTCCTGCAGACATTTTCCGTTGGTGGCAATGACCTGTTTGTACCAGTCAAAGCTCTTTTTCTTGGAGCGCTTTAAGGTGCCCCTGCCCTCATCGTCTTTGTCTACGTAAATAAATCCGTAGCGCTTTCTCATTTCTCCGGTTCCGGCAGAGACCAGATCAATGCAGCCCCATGGTGTGTAGCCTATCACGTCCACGTCATCGATCTCGATGGCGTCCATCATGGCCAGGATGTGGTGCTTTAAATAGTCGATCCGGTAATCATCGTTGATGGAGCCGTCGGGCTCAACGGTGTCGATGGCTCCCATGCCGTTCTCTACGATAAAGAGGGGCTTCTGATAGCG
>CAJFOF010000045.1 GCA_904395885.1 uncultured Lachnospiraceae bacterium | reverse complement strand
GGACTCTGACCACCTACCTCACCGTGCTGCTGGAAAATGGCTTTGAACTGCGCCATATTATAGAGCCTCAGCCTCCGGAAGAAATGATGGATATCCCCGGGATGAAGGATGAAATGCGGCGCCCTATGATGCTGCTGGTAGGAGCTGTGAAACGGTAATTCCGGCGCTTCACCCCTCCTCCAAAATATACGGTGTCACCTGGTAAACGTAGAAATTAAGCCAGTTGCTGTAAAGGGTGTTGGCCGTGCTGCGCCACATCAGCGGTGGGACGGAAAAAGGATCATTATCAATATAATAATTCACAGGAACAGCCGGGTTAAGACCTTTATTCAGATCCCGGTGGTACTCGTTATTCAGGGTCATCCGGTCATATTCTGGATGGCCCTGGACAAATATCTGGCTGCCGTCCCGATTCATCACCAAAAAGATTCCGGCCTCCTCGGATTCCGCCACAATCATCAGTTCAGGATGCTTTTCAATGTCCTTTTTTCTCACCTCTGTATACCTGGAATGAGGCGCCAAAAAGTAATCGTTAAAGCTCCTGACCAGCGGGATTTTTCTGTCCAGCACTTTATGATTGTACACCCCGGACAGCTTCGCTTTTCGCTCGTATTTGGGGATCCCATAGTGGTAATAAAGCCCCGCCTGAGCCCCCCAGCAGATGTGCATGGTGGAGGTCACATGGGTCTTGCTCCACTCCATAATCGTCACCAGTTCCTGCCAGTAATTAACCTCTTCAAATTCCAGATGTTCCACCGGAGCTCCGGTGATTATCAGTCCGTCGTAATGGTTCCGGCGAACTTCATCAAAGGTAACGTAAAATTTGTTCAGGTGACTGGCTGATGTGTTTTTCGATACATGGGTTGACATCATAAGAAAGGTACAGTCAATCTGAAGAGGCGTGTTGGACAGCGCTCTTAAAAGCTGTGTTTCTGTATCTTCTTTTATCGGCATTAGGTTTAAAATAAGAATCTCCAACGGACGGATATCCTGACTCAGCGCCCGGTCTTCGTCCATAACAAATATATTTTCTGACTCCAGCACGGCTCTGGCCGGCAGATCATTCTGTACCTTGATGGGCATCTTTTCATTCTCCCTTCATCATCTGTAAAAATTCTTCTTCTGAAATAATGGGGATTCCCAATTCTTTCGCTTTCTTATTTTTAGAGGAATTGGAAGCTCTGTCATTGTTAATCAGATACGTGGTTTTTGCCGTCACAGAACCGGTAGCCTTACCACCTTCGGCCTCAATCACTGCCTGCAGCTCTTTCCGGTTTGCAAAGTGTTCTACGGTTCCTGTGATCACGAAAGTCATTCCCTCCAGACGGCCTCCTTCTGTTGAGACAAACTCCTTTTCTATCTCCAATTCTTTTAAAAGATTGTCTACCGCTTCATTGTTTTTCTCGTCATGAAAGTAATCCATCCATGCCTGGGCCAAAACGCTTCCGATGCCGTCAACCGCTGTCAATTCCTCTGCATCCGCCCGGCGCATAGCGCCAAAATCAGATTGAAAATGGCGGCAGAGCACCTTTGCGTTTGCCAGCCCGATACCGGCGATTCCAAGGCCGTAGATCAGTCTTGGAAGGGTCGTTTTGGACGCTGTTTTAATGGATTCTATCAGATTTTCGTAAGACTTCTGGCCAAATCCCTCCATCTGGACAATGGCGTCCTTGTGCTGGTCCAAATGGAAGATATCGGCATACTCATGGATAAAGCCAGCTCCGATAAACTTTTCCAAAGTGGCCTCCGAAAGGCCGTCAATATTAAGGGCGTCCCTGCTGACCAGCAATGTAAAACTCTTGATCCGCTTGGCCTGACAGTCAGGGTTTGTACAGTACAGAGACTTTACGTCGTTGATCTGCCGGATCTCCGCTCTTCCTCCGCAGACCGGACATACTTCAGGGATCTTTACCGTTCCGCTGCGAGTCAGATTTTCTGCGATCTGCGGGATAATCATGTTGGCTTTGTAAACCGTGATCCGGTCCCCTTCCCCCAGTTCAAGAGCCTGCAGGATACTGATATTATGGACGCTGGCACGGCTCACCGTCGTTCCCTCCAGCTCCACTGGTTCAAATACGGCCACAGGATTAATCAGCCCCGTCCTGGACGGGCTCCATTCAATGTAGCTCAAAGTTGTCTCCCGGATCTCATCCGCCCACTTAAAGGCAATGGAATTGCGTGGAAACTTTGCCGTTCTTCCCAGACTTTCCCCGTAGGCAATGTCATCGTACAGCAGCACCAGGCCGTCCGAAGGTATATCATTTTCTGTCACCGCTTCCCCGAACCATTTTACTGTCTCATCCAGGTTTTCTCCCGTCACTTCCCGGTACTCCACCACCTCAAAGCCCTGCTCTTTCAGCCATTCAAACTGGTTCTTTCTGGAATTTTTAAAGTCCACCCCATCCGCTTTTACCAGGGCGAATGCCAGGAAATTTACGTTTCTCTCAGCCGTGATCTGGCTGTTTAGCTGCCGCACGGAACCGCTGCACAGATTCCGGGGATTTTTATATTTTGCATCGACATCATCGATCTCTTCATTGATGCGCTGAAAGTCCGAATAACGGATAACAGCCTCTCCCCGCAGGACAAGCTGGCCCCGGTATGCGATGTTCAGAGGGATATTGGCAAACACCCTAGCATTGTTGGTAATAACTTCCCCAATCTCCCCGTTGCCTCGAGTAACTGCCTTTGCCAGAGAGCCGTTTTCATAGGTAAGAACAATGGTCAGCCCGTCCATTTTCCAGGACAGAATCCCTTTTTGCTCTCCCAGCCATTCTTTCAGTTCTTCAACGCTCTTAGTCTTGTCCAGGGAGAGCATGGGGGACTCGTGGGCCTCTTTGGGCAGCTCCGACAGCACCTGATACCCTACATTCTGGGTTGGGCTGGAAGATAAAATAACCCCGGTTTCTTTCTCCAGGGCTGACAGTTCATCATACAGCCGGTCGTAATCATAGTTGCTCATGATCTCCCGGCTTTCCTGATAATAAGCCTTTCCCGCCTCCGACAGGATGGCAATCAGTTCTTTCATTCTCTCTATAGGTGTCTGATCCATAGCTGGCTTCTATCCTTTCTTTCTGGCTGCGCCGTTCTTTTTCGGCTCACTTGCCGAACCCCTCAGCAGTCTTCTCAACTCATTCTCTTCTTCTTTTGTAACCATACGGTACTCTCCGGTCTTTAGGCTGTCCAGCTTCAGGTTCATTATGCGTACCCGTTTCAGCCTGATCACCTGATATCCCAGAGCCTGGCACATTCTCCTGATCTGACGGTTCAGCCCCTGAGTCAGGATAATTCGGAAGCTGTCTCTGCCCGTTTTTTCTACCCTGCAGGGCCGGGTAACCGTGTCCAAAATCTTTACCCCGGAGGCCATTTTTTTCAGAAACTCCGGCGTTACCTCCCTGTCAACCTGGACTTCATACTCTTTTTCGTGAAAATTTCCCGCCCGCATGATTCGGTTTACCAAATCCCCCTGATTGGTCATGAGAAGCAGTCCCTCTGAATCTTTGTCCAGCCGCCCCACAGGGTAAATCCGGATGGGATAGCGAAGAAATTCTACAATATTTTCTGCCCTGTCCTTGTCAGAAGTAGTGCACACGATCCCTCTGGGCTTATTGACCATCAGAAGAACCGGCCTGGGTCTGTCGGATGACACTTTTTTCCCCTCGCAGATAATTTCCTGCCCCTCCGCTATCTGCTGGCCAACACAGGCTGTTTTGCCGTCAACCAAAACTTTTCCCGATGCAATCAGGCGGTCTGCCTCTCTTCTGGAACAGATTCCTGTCTCACTTAAATATTTGTTCAAGCGCATCATTTCCATTCATTCAAACTCCTGTCAATGAAATGCCTAAGTACTCATAGAAGTCTAGTATACCACATCCGGCTTTTTGTAGCAATCAGTGGATTTTTCATCTTTGAAACCTTGGTTCGATTTAAGTCTTTCCGGTTGTCAGCGGGAAATTTTTGCATTATAATGGGGCGGTAGCGTCAATGTACGGGGAACAGAGAATCCATAAATGGAAAATTTAGAACGGAAAATTTTTTTACAGAGGTGACTTCATGGAAAAAGCAAAAGTATATTTTACTGACTTTCATACCATTGCATTTGGTGATGGGCTTCCCACAAAGCTAAAAAAGCTGATCCGGAAAGCCGGGATCGGGGACATTGATATGGAAGGAAAATTTGTTGCCATCAAAATGCATTTCGGGGAGCTTGGCAATATTAGCTATCTCCGTCCCAATTATGCAAGGGCTGTGGCCGATGTAGTCAAAGAGCTGGGCGGAAAGCCATTCTTGACGGACTGCAATACTATGTATCCGGGCAGCCGAAAAAATGCCCTGGAGCATCTGGAATGTGCCTGGGAAAATGGTTTTACACCCCTGACAGTGGGATGTCCTATTATTATCGGGGACGGTCTGAAAGGAACCGACGATATTGCCGTTCCGGTAAACGGGGGCGAATACGTCAAAGAGGCTATGATCGGACGGGCAATCATGGATGCTGACGTGTTTATCAGTCTGACGCACTTTAAAGGCCACGAGATGACCGGCTTCGGCGGCGCCATCAAAAATATCGGCATGGGCTGCGGTTCCCGTGCAGGCAAAACCGACCAGCACAGCAGCGGAAAACCTCACATTGATCATCAGCTCTGCCGCGGGTGCGGTCGCTGTCAGAAAGAGTGCGCCAACGGCGGTCTGGTCTTTGACGCCGATGCCAAAAAGATGCACGTCAACCAGGACAACTGTGTAGGCTGCGGCCGCTGCCTGGGTGCATGCAATTTTGACGCCATTATCTTTGACAATGATGCTGCAATTGAATTGCTGAACTGCCGTATGGCCGAATACACCAAAGCGGTCGTGGACGGGCGTCCCTGCTTCCACATTTCTCTGGTAGTAGATGTGTCACCCAACTGCGACTGTCACGGCGAGAACGATGTGCCGATTCTTCCCAATATTGGGATGTTTGCATCCTTCGATCCCCTGGCTCTGGATCAGGCCTGCGTGGATGCCTGTCTTTCCGCGACACCCATTCCCGGCAGCCAGTTGGCCAACAATCTGGCCCGCCCAGACTTTGAAGACCACCACGACCATTTCCGCAATTCCACACCGGAATCCGAGTGGAGAAGCTGTCTGGAGCACGCCGAAAAGATTGGTCTGGGCACCAGAAGCTATGAACTGGTGGTCATGAAATAAGCTGAAATTTAATATCCTCGTCATAGAATCACCACTGTAGCGTGCTAATTCTGACGAGGATATTTTTGTAAAAGGATAAACTTAGGAATTCGCTTTTGCCGCCTCATTCAGGCATCTCAAAGCATTCAGCGATCTCGGATACCCAATGTACGGCAGACATTGGGATATGATTTTAATCATAAACCCTTTATCATTTCCAATTTTTAAATTGGCCCCCGCATGGCTGGTCAATTGAGGTTCACAGCCCCCCTGGGCCGCCAGAAAACAGAATGTAATCATTTCCCTCTGGTTATAGTTCAATCCTGTTCTGGTATAATAGTCTCCAAAACAGTTGCCTGCCAGCCAGCGGTTGATATGGCGGGACTCCTCAGGACCAGATTCCTGGAACCCTTTCATCTGTTCACCAAAAATATCCACCTGAGCCTGATTTCCCTTTTCAATCCGATCTTCTTTGCCGGTAGTGGACTGCCCTGGCAACGGAAGGATGACTCCCGATGCGGAAAGCACCTTATTGGCCGTTTCAAAAAACGGCAGCACACGGCCAATGCCCAGGTAGGCCACAGCCTGGTAAATAATCTCTTTTATTTCGACGGGAGTGACTCCCTCCTCCATGGCCGCGGGAAGGACGCATCCAAACGTCTCCACTCCCTGGCAGCCTAACAGGGCAGCCAAAATTGCCATCATCCTGGTTTTTCCATCCAGATCGTCCTGTCCCGGCACTTCTTCCATTGCAAAGGCCTCAAACAGGCTGGCAAATTCCGGATCTGTTCCCATTAATCCAAAATCAATTTTCATCTCTCATTCACCTTTCATTCGCCTGGATTTTCCATCGGTCGCCGTCTTACTTTAGCTTTCCGTATTCTTCTTCCTCTACCGCTTCCAACCACTCATTGGAACTTCCCTCTGCCGGGACTTCCACAGCCAGATGCTGGAACCAACTGTCTTTGGCTGCTCCGTGCCAGTGTTTTACTTCCGGCGGAATGTTGACCACATCCCCTGGATGCAGTTCCTGAGCTTCTTTGCCCCACTCCTGATACCAGCCTCTGCCTCCGGTCACAAGGAGAATCTGGCCGCCTTTATGATGGATATGCCAGTTATTGCGGCATCCCGGCTCAAAGGTTACGTTGCCGATTCCGACCCGTTCTGTCGTCAGCATCTTCAAATAGCTCTGTCCGCTAAAATACTGTGCAAAAGCGGTGTTAGGCTCACCTATCTCAAAAACGGCACCGCCTCCCAGATCCTTTTCCATTTTTTCTCTGTCCATTTCTTTACCTCCTGTCCAGAATCTGCATGATCTATGTTCTGAGTATATTTTAAGCCTATGGCAGATAATAGGCAAATGCTTAGATTACATAAAGGTATATGCTCTAAATGTATGGCATAGCTGATCTGATACTACATTTCATCTTGATTTTCTTTATGGATAAACTTATTTTAAATTTTTGTGTTACAATAATTTCGGTCCACACGTTCAAACGCTTAAACTGAATGGAGGTGAATCGTTTGGAAAATACAGCCCAAGACATTGAGCGGCTGCAGTCAGAGTTTCAAGGGTGTCAAAAACTGTTTACTGCGTTGGGAGACGAAACACGCCAATATCTTTTATGCATTTTGCTCAATTGTTCCTGCAAAGGAAGCCGGGTCATCGAAATTGCAAAGAAGACCCATTTATCGCGGCCAGCAGTGTCTCATCATATGCAGATCTTCGGAGATGATTAACTATATTTCAGGAGGTAATATCAATTATGGAATTATTAGAAGCGATTCAGAAACGGCATTCTGTGCGTTCCTATGAAGAAAGGGCAATCGAGAAAGAGACAGGAGAAGCCCTGGCCGCGTTTATCAATCAATGCAATCAGGAAAGCGGCCTCCACATGCAGCTTGTCCTCAATGAGCCAAAGGCGTTCAGCGGCATTATGGCTCATTATGGAAAGTTTTCCGGCGTGAGAAATTATATCGCCATTGTGGGAAAGAAGGCCTCGGATCTGGAAGAAAAGTGCGGTTATTACGGGGAAAAAGTCGTTCTGAAAGCACAGCAGTTGGGTCTGAATACCTGCTGGGTCGCCATGACCTACAGCAAAATCAAATCGGCATTTCAAATCGACAGCGGAGAAAAACTCTGCCTTGTTATCGCGATTGGCTACGGCACAACTCAGGGAAACAGCCACAAAATAAAACAGCCACAGGAGGTAATGCAGACCGATGGCCCGGCGCCTGAATGGTTCCAAAAAGGCGTGGAGGCCGCGCTCCTGGCTCCCACCGCAATGAACCAGCAAAAATTTATGTTTTCCTTAAGCGGAAAAACCGTATCGGCAAAGGCAGGAATGGGATTTTACAGTAAAATCGATCTGGGAATTGTAAAATACCATTTTGAGATCGGAGCAGGAAAAGAAAATTTCAACTGGGCTTCTTAATGCCCGAAAAAAATGCAGCCCGTTCCGGGCCGGTTAATACCGGTCACGGAAACGGGCTTGTTTTCTCCAGAGTTTATGCTAATTTTTGGAAATATCGGTCCCAAAATATTTTTCTGACAGTTCCGACAGTTCTCCCGAATCAGCCAGCTCAGCCAGAGCCTCGTTGATAGCTGTCAGAAGACTGGCCGTCTCTTCTCCCTTTCTTACCGGGAAGGCCGCCTGAGTGGCATCTTCGCTGAGGGCCGCAATCTTGATATTGGCATCCGGGTGCTGATTCATATAATCGTAGAAGGTAACTTCTGCATTCAGCGTAGCGTCGATGCGGCCGCTGGACAGCAGTTCAAAAGTCTGATTCAGATCGTCTACCCCGGTCACTTCCGCCCCATAGCTTCTGGCCAGATCCGTGTAGGTACTGGTGATCGTGTTGGCTGTGGTTTTTCCTTCCAAATCTTCAAATGACTGAATTTCATCATTATCGCCATTGACGATAATTGCCGTACGGTTATACGCGTACGGTACGGAAAAATCGTACTTTTCTTTCCGATCTTCTGTGATGTCAACACCGTTGGCAATCACGTCATAACGTTTCGAGTCCAATCCCGCCAGAAGGCCGTCAAATTCTCCCTCTACAAAGCTAACTTCTACGCCTAATTTCTCTGCAATTTTTTCCATTACCTCTACATCGTATCCCACCAGCGCTCCGCTCTCGTCATGGTAGGTCCAGGGTGCCCAGGTTCCTTCTGTTGCAACGACGATCTCTCCTCTCTCCTGGATCTGAGACAGCAGGTCTCCCCCGGAAGTCTCAGAAGCGTTCGCTCCGCTCTGCTGAGAGCAGCCGGAGAGTCCTAAAATCCCCAAAGCTGCTGCCGTAAATAACGCAAAAAAATATTGTTTTTTCATTTCAATCCTCCTGTTGTTTCTGCTTCTTTTCTTCTATCCGGCCGGCCTATCCCTCTGAGATCGCCTGGCCGCTGATCGTCCGAAGAAATTCTCTGGTACGGTCTTCCCTGGGATTTGTGAAAAATTCTTTTGAATTTCCTTCCTCCACGACTTTTCCGTGTTCCATAAAAATCACCCGGTTCGATACGTTTTTCGCAAATCCCATCTCGTGTGTAACCACCAGCATCGTCATTCCCTCATTGGCAAGCTGACGCATGACGCCAAGGACCTCTCCGGTCAGCTCTGGATCCAGGGCTGATGTAGGCTCATCAAAATAAATGATTTCCGGCTCTGCCGCCAGCGCTCTGGCAATCGCCACCCTCTGCTGCTGTCCTCCGGATAACTGACTCGGATAATAATCGCAGCGGTCTGAAAGTCCTACCTTCTCCAGAGCACGTTTTCCAACCTCAATCGCCTGTATTTTTGGCATTTTTCTTCCAATAATCAATCCCTCTGTGACATTCTCCAGGGCAGTCCTGTTCCGGAACAAGTTATAATTCTGAAATACAAATCCCGTTTTTCTGCGAATCCGCGCTATATCCTTTTTTGATATGCGGTTCAGCTCAAATGTTTCCCCGTCAAAAACCAGAGTTCCTGAATCGGCTTTCTCCAAAAAATTGGCACATCTGAGAAGAGTGGTCTTGCCCGAACCGCTGGGGCCCAGAACGGCTACCACTTCTCCTTTCTTTACATGGATGTTGACTCCTCTTAATACCTCCAGCTCCCCGAAGGCTTTATGTATCTCTCTGATCTCCAGCATGGCAGGCCTCCTTTACAGTCCATAAGTATTCAGCCGCTTTTCTCCCACCCTCTGCAATTTGGTCAATATGGTGCAGAAAAGCAGATAGATCAATCCAACTTCAATGTACAGCGCCAACGGCTCATACGTCCTGGCCACGATCTGCTGGGTAGTCATGAACATCTCGACTACTGTAATATTGGCCGCCAGCGAAGTATCTTTTACCATGGCGATCAGTGAATTGGACAGCGGCGGAAATGCAGTCCTCAGGGCCTGCGGCAGGACGATCCGGCGCATAACCTGAAGATAAGACATCCCAACACACTGGCCTGCCTCCATCTGTCCCGCTGGCACAGCTTCCAGGGCCGCCCGGATCGTCTCAGCACAGTATGCTCCTTCGTTAATGGAAAAGACCAAAACCGCAGCGGGAAATGGGTCAATGATAATCCCCACATTGGGCAACCCATAAAAAACAACAAACAACTGAACCAGTAAAGGCGTTCCGCGAATCACCCACACATAAAAACGTGCAATCTGCTTCAGCACTTTTACATTCGCAAACTGTACCATAGCAGTTACAACTGCAATGACCAGAGCGATGGAAAAAGAGATAGCAGTCAGCGGAATCGTTATCGTAAGACCAGGTATCAGTATCTTCCCGAAGGAATCCACTAAAATTCCAAATAACCTTTGGTCTATCATAATCCGTTTTGCCTCCTTCCTTTTGTACGCCTATTATTATAGCGGCAACAGATAAAAATAGCAAATACTCATAATAAATATTGCACGATGCCCTTTAACTATAGAAAAACCATGAAACCGCATTTTTCGGC
>CAJFOF010000044.1 GCA_904395885.1 uncultured Lachnospiraceae bacterium | reverse complement strand
CGTAGTCTCGTTTGGGCGGTATCTCTGCGTAAGATTGGCAGTCCATTGTTAATTTTTATAATGTTCCCTTTGTACACCGTTGCAACCATCTTCCATTACCCTAGGATGCGCTGCACAGACAGAATTTGAGCAGAAAGTAAAAAATTATTGCTCTAGTAGAAAAATTAATCTCTACAAGATGGAAAAAGACCCGATTCAGTATCGGCTAAATAAAAAAGTTGTTTTGGAGTTCGATGAAGAATCCTAGAAAGATTATATCCCTTTAGTGATTTGAATATAAGACACAATTAAAGAGGCTTTGTTAAGGACTCTATAATTCGGACAAATGTAAAAAAATTACCTTTGCAAGTTTCCTATATTTCGGATATAAATGTAAAAAACAAAATGGCAAATCAGAAAGCTATAATTCGTTTCTTAATGTAAAAACAGCACCGAAATAGAGGTAATATGATTCCGATATAAATGTCAAAAAACAGAGGTGTTAATTGACATTTAATTCTAAGACATAGGATTTGTCCGAAGTTATATAGGGAAGGAAATTAATTTTGCAAGTTGCAGTGACGGAACTCAGGCTTTATGTGCCGTGGGTTCATTCATTAAAGGAAAAGAGAATGGTGGTAAAAAGTCTGTTGGGAAAGATAAGGAGACGCTATGCTGTATCTGCAGCCGAAACGGGCGAGCAGGACATCAGATAGAAAAAGTAAATATGCAGATAAGTAGGGAAGAATCCTCCGCTGGACAGTAGTCTTTCGGGGGATTTTTCTGTCGCTGAAAATCCTGCCCCAGGTCGAGGACTGGCAGAAACGCACGCTGTCGGAAATTTATCTTGTACTCTATATCGATGCCATTCATTATTCTGTCCGAGATAATGGAGTGATTCGGAAGCTGGCAGCTTATGTCATTCTTGAAATCAACATAGACGGTCAAAAGGAGATTCTGACCATTCAGGCTGGAGAGAATGAGCGCTCAAAATACTAGCTTTCCGTACTGAATGAATGGAAAAACGTGGAGTAAAAGATATCCTGATCATCTGTGCCGATGACCTGAGCGGAATGAAAGAAGCAATCGCCGCAGCATACCCTAAACTGGAAACAGAACTGGGATGCGATCAGCTGAGCACCATGTACGAAGGCAGCTTCCCGGAGTAAAAATTTCTGAGAAAGACGGGAGAGAATCCCACCCATACTTAACATGCCCAGCATGTGCTGCTATATGTAAATCAAGGGCCGAAAGCTCTTGGATTAGCTTTCAGCCCAACCATTATCATAGGAGATCTGTATTTACAGAGTTTTTTCAGAGGCCTCAAATAATTACAAATTGGTTGTTGATATATAATTATATTATAATTAAAATAAGTATAAAAATTACATTTGAAGAAGCCAAAACAGTGTTTTATGACGAATATGCGTTAATAATAAATGACCCGGAACATTCAAAGGATATTGATAGAAGGGAAGGTGCCAATATGGAAAAAGAGTACGATTGAATACTTTAAACGACTTGCTGGTCGATATAATATCCCGTGTCAGGCATTGATTAATTTATATCTGGTCGATTGCGCTGATCATAAGAAGGAACTTGTCATTTCATGGAAATAAGCATCATAATACGACGGCAGATAATGTTCGGATATAAAAAGGTGTAAGGGGCAGCCGGGAGGCTGCCTCTGAT
This sequence comes from uncultured Lachnospiraceae bacterium, assembly GCA_904395885.1. GTDB lineage: Bacteria > Bacillota > Clostridia > Lachnospirales > Lachnospiraceae > UMGS1370. The sequence goes on along the minus strand of CAJFOF010000044.1, from coordinate 8,964 downwards.
GTTGTCAGAATAGAGAATTTATAATGGTAAAAAAAGGGAAAAACTGATATACTATTTGATAGGATGGACGGACTTGCAATGGCCAAGCATACTTTTAGAGAGAAAGGAAGGAGTATGAACCGACTCATCGATTTAGAATTTTACAATCATATCAAAGAAATCTTATCTTCCGCCCGTAGTAAAGTGTATCACACAGCCAATTCTGCGATGGTCAGAGCGTACTGGGAGATTGGAAAAAGTATTGTAGAGAAGCAGGGCGGTGAACAGCGGGCAGAATATGGCTCCCAGCTGATAAAAGAACTTTCAAAGCAAATGACTGCTGACTTTGGAAGGGGATTTACTGTTTCGAATCTTGGTTATATGAGGCAGTTTTATTTAACATTTCCAAATTACCACGCACTGCGTGGTGAATTGACCTGGACACATTACCGTTTGCTTATGAAAGTAGAAAATGAAAAAGCACGTCAATTTTATCTGGAAGAATGTGTAAATTCAGCTTGGAGTACAAGGCAGCTGGAGCGTCAGATCAACAGCTTTTTCTATGAACGTCTGCTGTCCAGTCAAGATAAGAAGGGGGTAGCAGCAGAACTTCAAAAGCTGGAACCGGGCAAAAAACCAGAAGATATTATTCGTGATCCGTATGTCCTGGAATTTCTGGGTTTGGAGCAGAATGCCAGCTTCTACGAAAACGAATTGGAGCAGGCTTTAATTGATCATTTGCAGAAATTCCTTTTGGAGTTGGGAAGAGGTTTTTCCTTTGGTTGCGACAGGAACTGCAGCGGGAATATCATGTATTGGATGATGCTATACAGAATGAAAAAGATGACGAGAAAAGTTAAACGAAAATGCTATAATTTGTTAACAATGGAGGTGTTGCTTTGAACAGAATCAATCGTTTAGGCCAGTACCAAAAGGGGCTTCTGCTCTTTATGATTGTCATGATCCTGGTGTTTACAGGGATCTATTCAGTGGTCATCTCCAGAGAGGGATTTAAATACAAGGATACGATTCTTGTCCCAAATGAGGAGAACGGGGATATCGTCTATTCCGGCAAGATTCAAGGGGAGCAGGCCAGCTTTACTATATCCGGAGGGCAGCAGGTGAAGTTTCGATATGGAGATAAAACCTATGGCCCTTATACTTTCAAGGAGGATCCGACTGCTGTCCCCCAGGATAGTGAGTGGGGGGATTCTTTGACCGGCGTGGAACTCCGTCTTGGAGACGAGATCCTTTTTCGTGGGGGCGTGCTGAACGGAAACTACCGCTGGCTGTTCAATGAGGACGGCAATATAGAAGATATAGCTGTTTCGGTGACGCCGGGGCATGGAACAGTGCTATATGAAAACGGGACTGCACTGGACCCGATGGAGCCTTCAGTCTCCAGCATAGTTGAACTGATGATCGGCCCTGAGCTGACCCATAAAGGAGAGTGGTTTGCATGGCTTTGCGGCGTATTGGTCTGTATTATTACAGCGATTTATATTTTGTTTGCAGACGAGATATTTCGCTGGAATTTATCTTTGCAGATCCGTAACGCAGACCAGGCAGAGCCGTCCGACTTGGAGATTGCAGGCCGGTACATTGGCTGGACTGTACTGGCGATTCTGGCACTGATTCTCTTTATCACGGGGCTTCAATAAATGAGATTCTTTTACTAGTTAGTTTGGAGGAGATAAAGCATGGGGCAGAAGGTACTTGCCTACGGGATTATCCCATTATATACAATATTATTTACGAGGGGTTATGGCTGGTTTACTACAAATCTTTCGGTCATAGCCAATTATTTTGATAAAAAGAGGGCCTTTTTTATATGGGGCCTGCTGGTAGGCGGCTACTATTACTGGGTGCATAGAAGGATCAGGGAAATGTCGGAGCAGAGTCCTCTGTGTCTCAAAGCCATACCTGGAGCTATTCTTCTTTTGTTCTGTTCCATCACAACACCGTATTTGCCGGAGGAAATGCCGCTTAAGGCCGACCTACATATCAGCCTCGGCGGTGCTGCTCTTTTTGTATCTGCTTGCCGTTGTCATAGGGCAGCTTGCAAAGGGCAGACGGCCCTACCGTTTATATCTGGTGACCATAATAGGGATAATCCTGATATCCATATATCTTTTGGTAAGGGTGGGAATCGTCAGCAGCGCTCTTGAGATCTTTGTCACAGTCTCCACGATCGTACTTTCGGAACGGCTTGTAAACAGAATGAAAGCCGATCGGGCAGAGACACCGCGAGAGAAGGAAATGCCTTGCAAAGATACAGACTTTGTGGACAGCATATACACTGCCTATCAGAGCAGCCTGACAACAGAGCAGGAGATAGCAGAAGGATGATTCCCCGGACAATCCTGTCATGTACAAATGGCGGGAGAACTGATACAATATTTGATATCTGATAGCGTTTAACTTGTTGGTTGGCTTCAGATTTTTGTGAGCTGGGTTCCACTGCCGGGAAAGGGATAAAAACGGCAGGGAGGATAGAAAATCCAGAAATTTTACAAGAAAGCAGGAATGGTGAATTTTATGAAACAACACGGTATGTTGAGACGGAAGATAAGGCTTCGGGCAGCATTGCTTTTGGCAGCGGCGATGGCATTTCAGAGTACCTCCTACGCTATGGGGGATATCTTTTACAGGGAAACAGCAACAGCGCAGTTATCGAGTGAAAACACTTCATTTGCCAGCTTTCCAAGCCGTTTTGAAGACACACTTCCAGACGGATATGAAGAAGCGTATTATATTTTTTCACTGGACAGCCTTTCTGATCTGACGATTTCGGTAGAATTCGATGAGGAGTCCAGTCCCTACGGGGCAGAACTTTTGGACAGCTCGCTGTCCACTATAGGGCGCTCCAGAAATAGAAATGGACAAAGAATTGTAAAAAAAGATGTGCAGGCAGGAACGTATTTTTTGCGGGTATTTGCTATGGAGGAGACAGAGGGGACAGAGCCTTTTGCGGTTTCGATTCAGAAAATGGATTTGTCAGACTCATCTGTAAAGGGAATGGATTTGTCGGAGCTGCATATGGTGGCGGCTCTGCAGGGAACAGATTCCCCCTATCAGATGAACGGAACCAGTCCATATTACGAGTATGAAACCGTGGGAGTATTGGAACCTGTTTTTTGGAGAAAGCTGGATACTCCGTCTTATTCCGGCAGAGGCGTAAATAGCGGAGGCACCTATCCGATGCCGCAGAGCTATTATGCATCCTGGCTGGGACCTGTTGCAGAGGATGTCCTTCCCATGGATGATATTCGGGATTTAAACGGAAATGGGGAGAGCTATGAGGAATATGACAAGTATCTGCAGGAAGATGGAATTACCTATGAGGGAGAAGAGAAACCTCTGTTCCACGTCCAAAATGGGATTGCTCTTCCGGCCAGATATCTGTCGCTTTCTAGCGATGGCGGCGGGGAGGAAAATCCAGGATGGGAGGATCATCTGAAAAATGCCATTATGACCTATGGCGCTGTTACAACCGGGATCTATTGGGGAAATTTGGAATGCGAAGAACCCGAAAATTATTACTTCAGCGGTTGGGACTATTTTATATTGGGGCAAGATGAGCACGGAGAAACAATTTATACTCTGGCGAATCGCTTTGATTTGGGCGATATGGCTATGGTAAACCACGAAGTGGTGATCGTAGGGTGGGATGATAATTATCCGAGAGAGAATTTTCGCTACAAAATTGACCGTAAGGTGGAGCTGCTCCCAACTGCGACAGACGGCAATGCGGATTATATTGTGCCGGAAACCGAGCCGGCCACGAGAATGTCCCGGAGTTTGCTGGCGACAGACGGCAACGCGGATTACGAGGAACCGGAGGATGAATGGGAAGACGATGAGGATGTTATATGGGACAATGGACCTGAGGACAGCGAGGAAAATTTCCCTCTTGAAGTAGCGACGCCTTCTAATGCGGATTATATTTCGCGTGACACGGTAAAAAATTCAGAGACCGATGCAGAGTTGGAAGAATTGCTTGATTCCCTGATCCCGGAGCGCGATGGAGCGTGGATTGTCCGGAATTCCTGGGGAGACGGTGCAGGAGACGATGGATATTATTACGTGTCTTACTGCGACAAACGGATCGTGTCTAACGAAAATTCCTGGGCATATACGGCCACAGAAACATCCGGAAACTATAACAAAATGTATCAGGTCACGGGGCTTCCGTACTCGGCCGTAGCAACATGGACTACGGCCGCGGATATGCTGATGACTTCTACTGTGTTTACAGCAGAAGAGGAAGGGGCAGATGTCCTGAAGGCTGTCACATTTGATCTCCTGAATAATAATGTGCAGTATGAGATTGCCGTTAATCAGGGGGATGATGTTGGAAAAGGATGGATAGAAGAAAACGTGTGTGCTTCAGGCTCTAAAATGTATGCAGGGTACTATACGGTGCGTCTGGATAAAACGATTTTGCTGGAGCCGGGAGAAAAGTTTGAGATAATTTTAAAGATTGAACATGATGGCAGTGAGACGCTCGCTGTACCTATGGTCATGAACGACACCCGAGTTGCGAATCTTCCCAGGCAGGAGGGAATCTGCTTCCTCCATGATCCCGTGGAAGCAGAGGAGTGGATCGACATGGGGGACGGCTATATGCCAGATAACGGCGGAAGCAACTATTATGCTTATTTTTCTTTAAAAGCTCTGTGCTACGATGCCTCTCTCGAGGAGGGGGAGACAAAGAGAATTTCTGCCCTTGAGACAGATCCGGATACATACTTTTCTCTGATTGATTCCGAGTCGGTCGATTCTGAGACAGAAGAACCCAAAGAAGATTTTTCTGACTTTGCAGAAGAAACGTATACGGTCAGAGATGGACATATTTTGCAGTCCAGAAAGGAACCGGTTTTACAGAGGGCGGTTTCTGTAGAGGAGCTGGACATAACCCTTCCGGAATCCTTTGATCTGAGGGATGTGGGTGTTCTGACGCCTGTAAAGGACCAGCGGCTGACCAATACCTGCTGGGCATTTGGCTCTACGGCTGCTGTGGAATCCAGCTATCTGCTCAACGGAAGCAATCTGTATGACTTTAATTATTCTTCAGGGATTAGCCTGGATAGCGAGCTTCCGCTTTCATCTGATGCAATGCTGGTCTACTATTTTGATAAAAACGACCCTGACACGATGGAAAATGGAAGGTTTTCTGCGAAACTTCTTTCTTGGGACAATGGGCCTGTGGAGGATGAAGGGGAAAAATTGCGATGGGAATTTTCCGGTGACCTTTCTGCCGCAGACTTTACTGGATTTGATTTGGAAACAGGTGGAACAAGGCTGACAGAAAGCGGAGAGGAGGTCCTGCTTTTCACGCCTGAAGAGAGCGGGCTCCTTACGGTAAAAGTCAGTTCTGTAGGCGATCCGACAAAGACTGCTTCCTGTCAGATCGTATTGGTAGAGCAGAATGAAATAGACCGGATCTCCATATCACCTGAGAGTATGAGACTGCGAGTCGGAAGCTCCCAGCGGATTCAGGTTACCCTTGAGGGAGCAGAGAATTCAGAGATAGTTCCGGTATTTTCCTCGGATAATCCCGGAATTGCCTCGGTAGGTGCTGACGGCACTGTGATTGGGCTTAGCGAGGGAACGACGGTGATTCGCGTACGGGCCGGAGACAAAGAGGCGGTTTGCAGGGTAACGGTCTGGGAGAATGGATCCTATTCTGATGATTTTGGGGGAGATGATGATTTCGAGTGGGATGATGATTTCAGAGAGCTGGGAGACAGCGGAGCTGTAAGAGGGGAATGGATTATGGCGGAGGACGGATCTTGGAGTTTTGCCGCAGGAGGAAAGGTTTATCGCGATACCTGGGGATATCTTTATAATCCCTATGGAAATCAGGGGCTTGGAAATGCAGGTTGGTATCGATTTGATGCAGAGGGGAAGCTGGTGACTGGCTGGTTCCTGGATACAGACGGACATTGGTATTATCTGAACCCGGTATCAGACGGGGACCTGGGAAAAATGGTGACCGGATGGCAATGGATCGCTGACCCATCAGGGCGGGAATACTGCTACTATTTTTATCAGGATGTGGGAGCGCCTTTTGGATCAATGGCTGCTAATACGGTCACGCCGGACGGTTTTCAGGTTAATGATCAAGGGCGATGGTGCGAGGAATCCACAGAGCAAACCCGGTGACCGACAGCAGCTGCAAAAGGAAAGCACTGGTAAAGAAGAAATATGAAAGAGAACTGGAAAAAGGCGGTAAAGTGGCTGCTGCTGGGCGGGGGATTTTCAATTCTGACAGTTGTCTGTTTCCGGATAGAAAGCAATGGCGGCGGCAGATATCGCCTTACAGCAGGCAGCGGGATGATAGCGGTTATCTGTCTGGCATCGGTTGTCCTGTCTCTGAGGGGGCAAATGACCAGACAGGAAGGGAAATTGATCATTGAGAACATCTTTCAAATGAAATCAGGCGGATGCGTTGTGACAGGCGTTGTCCAGGGCGGTTTGATGACAGGCGAAAAAGTTATGATCGGAGATGGAGCTGAGAGAAGCATAAAAACGAAAATTTGCGGGATTGAGGTTTACAGAAAACGGGTGAAGGCGGCCGTCAATACACCGGCGGCTCTGTATTTTAAAGATGTCTCTCCAAATCAAATTCACAGAGGTGACGTTGTCAGCAGTATATGATGGGGAGATACGCTTTTATAGTAGAAATCGGAAGACAGAGCTGATATACTGGATCTGGTGACGAATCATTTACGGAGGTGACAGTGGCTATGCAGCATGAATGCAAAATTACGGTACCGGAGACAAAGGTATTTGCAGATTATCAGGAAAAATATCTTGCTGACCCTAAATCAGGGCCATGTCCCTGCTTCAAAGCGGGGGATACCTTTGTTTTAAAAAGAAACAGTGAACAGGACGATTTTTACCATCTGATGGATGGAAAGTTCTGCGGTGAGGCCTGGGACGCCGTCAGCAGGTACGTCTACACGGCTCTGCAGGGCGGCTCCATCATGCATAAGTGGACCAATGACGAGAGAATGATGATCGCCTGCTGCAATGACGGAACCAGGCCTGTGATCTTCAGGATCGAGAGGATCGATATCCCGGAGTCCGAGGAAGAAAAACAGTGGCTTGAAAAGCAGAATTTTAAAAACAGCGCAGGCGATGCTTACACTGGGTAAAGCCTTATGGGAAGAATCGTCAGTGGACTTGTCGTTTTGCTGCTTTTGATAATTTTGCCGAAATTTTTGCTCAGGAAATGGAAGTACAGGCGCTATGTCCCGGTACAGGCTCGGGTTGATTCTGTGGAAAAACGGGAAGAACGCATTGACCGGGACACAGTGAACAGCCCGGAGTATTGGGCGAAGATTTCATTTGAATGGGAAGGAGAACTCAGAACGTGCTCCTGGGGGCCTCTTTCCAGGTCCCCGGAGGAGGGAAAAGAGATGGGAATCCGCTTTGATCCGTCCAATGGAGACTGGACGCCATGGGAGGAAGAAAGCCGTCTGGAAAAAAAGAAAGATCTGTTTGTCATATTTGCGGCTTTCTTTCTGGGATTTTCTGCTGTTCTGGTTCGTTTTTTTGATGAGAACGTACAGATCTCCCTGCCAGAACTGTGGATTCCCCGGCTGGTCTGCCTGCTGACTGGGACTGGATTTCTCGGCTCACTGGCAGTCTGGTGGGGAGGATACTGCTCATTCAGGAGAAAGCTCCGGGATGGGCGGATACGGGAGATTTCCACTGTGTTTGTGGGCTACAGATTCCACCGAGACCCGGAAGATGGCGACAGGCGATTTGCCATCTATGAGTATTGGGAGGGAGGAGAAAAGCGGCAGGCAGAAAGCGTCAGGTCCGGCAGAAAACTTCTGGAACCGGGTCAGAGCGTTGTCCTCTATCGGGATCTTTGCAGCGGGAGTGTGAAAGAGGCTGACGAGAAGCCGGGAAATGCCTGTTCTGCAGCCTTGCTGGCTGCAGGACTCTTGTGTTTTACGGCATACATATTTTTATTGAGACAATAGATGAGTTAATAGGTTTGGATTCATGTAGGAGCGGGAAGGCTGTGAGGGGTTTAGAGGAATATATCTAATAGCAGGGCACACAGCGGCAGCGTTACGATGCTGAATAAGGTGCTTGCGACTACGGTTCCAGCAGCCAACTGTTCATCGTGGCCAAATTGAAGGGCAAATACTGAGGTGATGGCGGCACAGGGACAGGCCTCTAGGAGCAGCACTACTTGGGCAGTTATTCCGCTAACCTGCAGAAGTCGGTAGAGCAGAAAACAGACTGCAGGTATGACAGCCAGACGGATCAACAATACGGTTCCTAATCCTTTGCGGGAGGGGAGAAGCTTCAGGTCGCTTTCGGCTATCATCATTCCGGTGATAAACATGGAGAGAGGAGTATTCATATCTCCGATCATTGCCAGCGGTGACTGGATCAGTTCCGGGACCGGGATCTGACCCAGATAGAGGATCAGACCTGCCGCTACAGCCAGAAGCACTGGGGTGGTAGCGATGGTCCGAACTGCCTGGAGGAAATCAGTATGGCCGCCTTTTAGCATCAGGACGCCCTCGTTGGGAAGTACGGGTCGTACAGATGAAAGCGACAGCCATGCCTGTCGTCAGAAGGATAGCTGACAGACCATATGCCAGAAACAGGTTGTGCAGTGTCTGAGGATCAAATGGGGTCAGGTAAGAGCTGATGATCATGCAGGGAACCACAAGGCCTACCAGAAGATCGGAAAAGGCTTGTTTGGCCTGTCGTTGAACGATGCCAGCTTTCGCGCAGGCAAAGCCTGCAAAGATCATAATAAATAATATGATTACCTGCTGCATGGTGATAATTGCTAACTGCATGATGAAATCCTCCTTTGAGTGGCAGAGCTAGATGTAAATGAATAAATAGAATTTTTATATGGATTTCTTTAAAGAGAAGGTGCCTTTCTCCAGGACAAATTGGCGGAAGCGGCGCACAGCGGGGGGCATAAATATGGTATCATCATAT
>CAJFOF010000043.1 GCA_904395885.1 uncultured Lachnospiraceae bacterium | reverse complement strand
TTTAATGGGCTATCGCCAAGCGGTAAGGCACAGGACTTTGACTCCTGCACTCGCTGGTTCGAATCCAGCTAGCCCAGTTTGATAAATGAGAGGGAGCTTGTAAAATCGTTGGTTTTACAGGCTTTTCTTTTTGGGTAAAAGGGATAGTCCGGATTTTGAGACCAGCCCAAAAGCGCAGGAGGTGTTTTATGAAGAAGAAAGCCGCTTTGATCGCCTGCTCCAATGCTCTGCCGGAAATGGAAAAACTGGTGAGATTGCCAAAACACCCCAGGTTGGCCATCTGACGGATTCCCACGGACTCGTTATCGGTTTTCGCCTTGTGCTTGGCGGGTGAAGATACAGGGCAAAGAACAAAAGCTGTATATTTCAAATGATTGAAATATACAGCTCACATCATGCGGGTAACAGGACTTGAACCTGCACGGTCTCCCACCAGAACCTAAATCTGGCGCGTCTGCCAATTCCGCCATACCCGCTCAGCATAAATCTTATCATATATGATTTTTGTAAGCTTGTCAATGACTAATGTTCTGCAGAACCTTTTTCGGTTTGACGGTTTTGCTGTGTGGTTTGGCTTTTCTTGACAGGGCCCTTCTGGTCAACTATAATTTTTTTACAGGGATTTATAATAAATTGTCTGTGAAAAGATCAGAAAAGGAGGCGTGTGCATATGAAGTATGTCTGTCCTGTCTGCGGCTACGTCTTTGATGAGACGAAAGAAGGAAAGAGTTTTGGCGCTTTGCCGGAGACATGGGTCTGTCCTTGGTGTGGGGCGGCCAAGATGGTTTTTGTGCCGGAAGGGCCGGTGAAACAGGAGAAAAAAGCGGAAGCGCCTGTATACATGGATGAGGATTTGAACCCCCTTTCTCCGGGTGTGCTCTCGGCTTTGTGCTCAAATTTGGCACGGGGCTGTGAAAAGCAGTATAAGGCGGATGAATCGGCGCTCTTTCTCCAACTGGCCGAATATTTTGCGTCTGTCGCGCCGGCCGATCCTGACACAGGTGTGGAAGCACTGGCAGCTCTGATCGGAGACGATTTAAAGAGCGGATACCCGTCTCTTCATTCCGCAGCGATTGCGGAGGAAGACAGGGGAACTCAGCGGATTTGTGTGTGGGGAGAAAAGGTCACGAATATCTTAAATTCCCTTATGATTCGGTATAAGACTGAGGGCGAGGCCTTTTTGAGAAACACTCAGATTTGGGTCTGTACCGTGTGCGGGTTTGTATATGTAGGCAATAACCCTCCTGAACTGTGCCCGGTCTGCAAAGTGCCGGCATGGAAGTTTGAGAAAGTGGAAGGGAGGGGTTCGGTATGAAGATGATGGCAGTGAGAAATCTGCGGCTGTGCACAAAGGACTGCCTTTGCCTGTACGTCTGCCCTGTGGGAGCCACGGACACGGAAAACAGTATTATAGATGTGAAGAAATGTATTGGCTGCGGAATGTGTGCCCAGGCATGTCCTGCCGGAGCGATCTCTATGGTTCCCACGGAGTATCCACCTCAGCAGAAGAAAGCCGAGAGTGTGACGGCCCCGGCATTTGCACTGGCAGAGAGCAAGGCAAGGCAGGAAAAGATGGCCCGCCAGTTGGCAGAGAACGCAGGAAGTGACGGCTTATACCGCCTGATGACGGCTGTGGCCAAATCAATTCGTTTGATCAATGAAGACATTATAAGAGAATCGGGTTATATGCTCCCGCAGAGCGGCAATACGCGCGAACTGCTCCGGGAGCTGATAGAAGAGCCGCCAACGGCAGATTTTCCGTTAGAAGCGGCGCAGCGTCTTCTGGAGCTGATTCCGTGCAATGAGAAAGAGGGATAAGATTGGCAGCATTGTTTTTAGCTCCTCTATACATATTGGTAAATCTTTATATTATGCGGTGGCTGGTTCTCTGGATGGGGGCCTGCCATCGCATCCTTCAGTCCAGGGCAGCAAGGTGCCTGGTGATTGCGGTCTATGCGGCTTTGGCCACGGCCATGCTGACTGGCTTTCTGATTCGGATTGAACCATTGCGGAGAATTCTGAAAACCATTGGCTTTTTCTGGCTGGGCTGTTTTGCATATACCCTGCAGATGGTAATTCTCTTTGATTTGGCCAGGATTGCACTGCGCCACAGCCGTTGGAAAGATGCGCTGACGGGGAACCACTGGTTTGCGGTGATTGGCGGGATTGCACTGTTTCTGATACTGGCAGTCAGTGTTTACGGAATTTTCCATGCAAGAAATATAAAAGTCAAAGAATATACCATAGAAATTTCTCAGGAAAAAGTTCTGGAGGAACCGCTGCGGATTGCCCTGGTGGCAGACCTTCATCTGGGTTACAGTGTGGGGGAGCGCCATGTGAAAAATTTAGTGGAAGAAATTAATTCTCAGGATGTAGATCTGGTCTGCATTGCAGGAGATATTTTTGATAATGAATACGAGGCGATTGCCAATCCGGATCGGGTGGCGGAAATTTTAAGTGGAATCAAAAGCAGATACGGTGTATATGCCTGTTGGGGAAACCATGACGTCAGCGAAAAGATTCTGGCGGGTTTTACCTTCCGATCTGCGGAAGCAGTGGAGCGGGATTCCCGTTTTGAGGTGTTTTTGGAGAACGCTGGAATTCATCTGCTGGAGGACGAGGTAATCGAAATTGACAACAGGTTCTATCTGGCGGGACGTAAAGATCCGGATAAGGCGGATAAGGAAAAAGAGAACCGCCTTTCACCGGAAGAGCTGCTGGAAGGCCTGAAGCCGGAGCTGCCGGTATTTGTCATGGATCACCAGCCAGATGAATTGGAGAAACTGGAGCAGGCGGGGGTTTGCGTGGATCTGTCCGGCCATACTCATGCCGGGCAGATGTTTCCGAGCAATCTTTTTGTCAGACTGCGGTGGGAAAATCCGGCAGGTGCGATGAAAAAGGGAGATATGTGGTCCTGTGTAACTTCTGGGGCAGGGGTCTGGGGGCCTGCCATGCGGATTGGGACAGACAGTGAAATTATGATAATAAATATAAAAGAAACAGAGAGGATATAGGTGATGAGTGAAAAAAAGATACTTACTGGAACGTTCAGCGTCTGTGGCCTGGCAATGGTCTGCAGCATTTTGTGGGGAAGCGCATTTCCCTGTGTAAAGATAGGATACGAACTTATGGGGATTCCGGCTGACGGGGCAAATCAACAGATCCTGTTTGCCGGAATGAGATTCTTTTTGGCTGGGATTTTAACCTTGATTATCGGAAGTGTGGGGATGAAGCGCGTTCTGGTTCCCAAGCGGGAATCCTGGCCAATGGTCGTAAAACTATCGGCTTTTCAGACGGTTTTTCAGTATCTGTTTTTCTATCTGGGCCTGGCTCACACATCTGGCGTAAAGGCGTCTATCATAGAGGGAACCAACGCCTTTATGGCAATTTTGATTGCCAGTTTGATTTTTCGTCAAGAAAAACTTACAGCCAGAAAAATAGCAGGCTGTATCCTTGGCTTTGGCGGCGTTGCGCTTGCAAATTGGCAGCAGGGAATGGATTTTGGTTTTCAGATAGAAGGTGAGGGGTTTATTTTTTTGGCAACCCTGGGATACGCCATTGCCTCTGTCCTGGTGAAGGACTACTCAAAGAAAGAGGATCCGGTGGTTCTGAGCGGATGGCAGTTCGCTCTGGGCGGCCTGGTAATGATTGTGTGGGCCTTTGCATGGGGAGCTGAAATTCCTCAGATTAACGGAGGCGGAATTGCCATGCTGCTCTATCTGGCTATGGTATCCGCGGTAGCCTTTTCTCTGTGGTCTGCTTTGCTGAAATATAACCCTGTGTCAAAGATTACTGTATTTGGACTGATGTATCCTGTGTTTGGCGTGATACTTTCCGGCCTTCTGCTGGACGAGGGAGCTCAGGCTTTTAACGGAAAAACGATTGCGGCGCTGATTTTAGTCAGCGCCGGGATATGGGTTGTAAATTGGAAACAGAAAAGCGGAGGGCAGGACGGACTTAGATCCAGCCGCCGTCCAAACCGATAACCTGTCCGGTTAGATAGGAATTTTTGTAGCCCAGATGGTAGACAAGATCAGCCACTTCTTCGGCTTTCCCCAGCCTCCCGGCCGGGATTTCCTCTACCAGGGAAATAAATTCGTCATCGTCCATCCATTGGTTCATTTCTGTGTCAATGGCACCGCAGGCAACAGCATTGACCTGGATGTTGCTGGGAGCCAGTTCTTTTGCAAGAGCTTTGGTGAAGGCGTTGATGCCGCCCTTGGTAGCAGAGTAGGCCACCTCGCAGGATGCGCCGACGATGCCCCAGACAGAAGAAATATTAATGATTTTTCCCTGCTTCCGGGATACCATGCCGGGGATAGCTAACTTGCAGCAATTGAAAACAGATGTAAGATTGGTCTGGATAACCCGGTTCCAGTCTTCCGGAGACATGTCCTGCAAAAGCCCAATATAAGCGACACCTGCATTGTTTACCAGAACATCAAGACTGCCGAACTGTTTGCGGATCTGATTGAACAGTTCCTGGCAGTCTTCTATTTTGCCCATATCTCCCAGATATGCAAGGCAGGGAACCTGATAGCTTTCGATTTCTCTTTTGGCTTGGAGCAGGCGGTCTTCACTGTGAACGCAGTTAATGGCTATGTTGTATCCTTTTTTAGCAAATTTTGTTGCAATGGCCTTTCCGATCCCGCGGGAAGCGCCTGTCACCAGTACTGTTTTTTGTGCCATATTCATCACCTCTTAAGCTGAGTATAGCACATTTGAGGGACTTGTAACAGAATCGTAAGAAAAAGTTTTGAATTCTGTATGTAACTTGTGCTATACTAAGGAATAAATATGAAATGAGAGGATGGATGGGAAGCCCATGGCGCAGAGATATGATTTGGTAATTGTAGGCTCCGGTCCCGCCGGATTAGCTGCGGCAATCTATGCGGAGAGAGCCAGACTGGAGACATTGGTAATTGAGAAAGGAATGGTCAGCGGCGGTCAAGTTCTGACCACATATGAGGTAGACAATTATCCGGGGCTTCCAGGTGTAGGGGGATACGATCTGGGGACAAAATTCCGCGAACATGCAGACCACCTTGGCGCTCAGTTTGCAGAAGACGAGGTGGTACGGATCGAGGATACTGGCGAATTCAAGCGGGTAGTCTGTGCCCATGAAACCTATGAGGCCAGGGCTGTGATACTGGCTACCGGTGCCAGCCACAGAAAGCTGAGGGTACCGGGAGAAGAAGAACTGGCAGGTATGGGGGTTTCCTACTGCGCTACCTGTGACGGCGCTTTTTTCAGGAAAAAGGTGACCGCAGTGGTAGGAGGAGGCGACGTGGCCCTGGAGGACGCTATTTTCTTGTCCAGAATGTGTGAAAAGGTTTATCTGATTCACAGGAGAGATGAGTTGAGAGGCGCAAAAAGCCTGCAGGAGCAGGTGTTTGCTCAAGAAAAAATAGAAGTGATCTGGGATACGGTTGTGGATGAGATTCAGGGGACGGATCGGGTAGAAGGTCTTCTGGTCAGAAATGTGAAGACGGGAGAAGCGAGAGAGCTGCCTGTCAGCGGCGTATTTATTGCAGTGGGAATTACCCCGGCCAGTCAGGCATTTGAAGGACTGGTTGAGATGGACCACGGGTATATTAAAGCGGGTGAGGACTGCAGAACTTCTTGTCCAGGAATTTTTGCTGCGGGGGATGTGAGGACAAAACCCCTGCGTCAGATTATTACTGCGGCGGCAGACGGGGCCAATGCTGTAACCAGTGTGGAGAGATATCTGATGGAAGGCTAATATAAGGAAGGCACATATGAAGAAATGGGAAAAGATACTGGTAGCCGGGGCATTGATCTGCCTGGCCAGCATGGGAACGACACCGGCCTTTGCGGGAATGAATCCGGATACGGAAGCGCCGGTGGCCGGAATATCGGTGGTTTTGAACAATTATTACACCAGAAATGATGAACCGGAGAGAACGCTGGCTGCTGCTTTGGACGCCAGGGCTATAGAAAAGGCGTCCGGTTTTCGCCTGGCACAAGCCTATGCAGGGGAAACAGAGAAACTGGAGAGTGGAGTTTTGAAGGTGCAGCAATTGTCTGCTACAAAAACGGCCAAGGAAACGCCGGTAGTAGCTGCGGCGGCTGATGCCTACGCCAATGTGGCAGTCTCTCAGGTAAGTGGGTACGTAAATGTCAGGGCAGCGGCCAACACGCAGAGCGATATTGTGGGGAAGATCTATAACAACTGTGCGGCAACGATCCTGGAAACTGTAGAGGGCGAGGGAGGACAATGGTACCGGATTCAGTCCGGCAGTGTTACCGGCTACATTAAAGCCCAGTATTTTGTTACCGGAGAGGCGGCAGAGAGTCTGGCAAGGGAAGTCGGTGTAGAGTATGCTACGATCAATACTACCTCCCTTCGCCTCAGGGCAGAGCCAAATCTCACCAGCGAGACACTGACTCTTTTGGGTCAGGGGGCGAAGTACCAGGTTTTAGGGGAAGAGAACAATTTCGCTAAATTAGCGGTGGATACTGATTTGACCGGCTATGTTTCCATGGATTACATAAAGACTACGGTAGAGTTTAACGAGGCTGTTTCTCTGGAAGAAGAGGCTGCTCAGAAGGCGGAGGAAGAGAGGCGCCGTCAGGAGGCTGAATCGGCGATCCAAAGACTGAATCAGGTTTTGGAGGCGGAAGCAAAAGAACCGGGGACAGAATCGGCAGGTCAGTCGGAGACGCAGAAAGCTGAGACTTCCGGGACGGAAACAGAAGCATCTACCACAGCCGCTGTGGGCGTCAATGGTACGATTGCGGCCAATCCCCAGGGCGAAGGGGAGAATGAACAGAGTTCCGCTCCGCCTATTTCCACCACAGCGGAAGCTTCTGCGGCGACAACTGCCGCATCTGGGACGGTGCCGGTGGGGCCGTCTGCGGGAAACTCTTCCAATAGCGTAGCAGCGCCCAGCGTTTCTTATGGGCCGGACGGAAATGCGTCCCAGGAGGTAGTCAGTGCTACACGAACGGCTATCGTGGCATACGCAAAGCAGTTTTTAGGGAATCCTTATGTTTACGGAGGAACCAGTCTGACAGACGGGGCAGACTGCTCCGGATTTATTATGAGTGTTTACGCCCATTTTGGAATCGATACCGGGCGCAGTTCCAGGGATCAGGCGGCTAAAGGACGGGAAATTTCTCAGTCGGAGATGCAGCTCGGGGATCTTCTGTTTTATGCCAGCGGCGACTATATCAATCATGTGGCGATGTATGTAGGCGGAGGGCAGGTGATTCATGCCAGTACGCCAGAATCAGGCATCACGCTTGCACCGGTCAATTACCGAACGCCGTGTAAGGTAGTCACATTCCTTGACTGACCCAGGGACTCAGGATTGTTAAGAACATTCTGCATTTGCTAAGGCAAGTGCCACCCAATTGAAAAGGCGAAAGCCGCACATAGAAAATAGTTTCTGTGTGCTGTTTTCGCCTTTTTCGTGTGCGAGAATGTGAGTCGGTCAGAAATCCAGCTCATAGGCCATTCTGGGAGAACCGCTATAGTATACGGTTCCGCAATACTGAAATCCCTCCCGTTGGAGTATATGCTGCATTTTTTGATTTTGCAGTCCGGTATCGATACGGATGGCGTGGATATCCCTGGCTAGACACAGCTTTCTGGCAAGAGAGAATACTTCTTTTGAGATGCCCATTCCTCTTTTCAGTTTGCCGAAAGCCATCCGGTGAATAACGGCGTATTTACGGCAGGTTTTCCAATTGCCCTCAATCGCATCATAAGCGGCTTCACCGCCGAAATCGATACAAACGTATCCGAAAGGAAGCTGACTGTCTGTCAAAAGATAACCGTTTCCGTTTTGGATATCAGTTAAAACGGTATTTAAATTTGGATAGTCATCTGCCCATTGGATAAATCCCTGCTCCCTCTGGTGTTCCCGCGCTTCATCTATAAAGCAGAAAGCGGTCTGCGCTTCCTGCGGCTGGGCAAGCCTCATATGGATCGACATAAATTCCTCCTGTATCCCGGTATTTATCAGTGCTATTATGCCATGTCCCTGCGGGTCATGGCAGCCTCCGGCGGAACTTAGTGCCCGGATTTCTGCGGTGGACGCAGAAACCGGTATGCACAGGTATAATAACCACATTGTGGTTATTATACCATCTCGCCTATCGGCTCGATGAGGCATTCGCCTTATAGAGCTCCCTGTGCAAGCACGGAGCTCTGCAAGGCTCAT
>CAJFOF010000042.1 GCA_904395885.1 uncultured Lachnospiraceae bacterium | reverse complement strand
CTGCCATCCCCAGTCTGTGGCGGTGAGATATGGATTCTTCCCGCCGGAGGCCAGATTTCCTTCGGTGATTTCCGTATTTTCACCTTCTATAGAAGAGAAGTTATTGCAGTTCCGCTGTCCTTCCTGATTATCGGCCCGGTAGCGTCCTGGCTGAGCAGCGGTATTGGAAATCTGTGCCAGGCTATCTACAATATCAGCCCGATTCTGGCTGGTGCTGTGGTTGCGTTCTTGTGGCAGATTCTGGTTATCTTTGGACTGCATTGGGGCCTTGTTCCGATCATGCTTAACAACTATCAGACGATTTTGTATGACCGTTTTATCTCCACCAACTTTGTAGCGTCCTTCTCCCAGACGGCGGTTGTTCTGGCAATTTTCCTGAAGACGAAGGACAAGAAGCTGAAATCTCTGGCGTTCCCGGCGTTTGTATCAGGCGTCTGCGGTGTTACAGAGCCGGCTATTTACGGTATCACCCTTCCGAAGAAACTTCCATTCTACATTTCCTGCGTGGTATCTGCTATCGGCGGCGGCCTGATGGGAGCCTTCGGCGTCACAAAATATATGTCCGGCGGCCTGGGAATTTTTGGATTCCCGACCTTTATTCCTACAGAGGCAGCCGCATCGGCTCTGGGCATTACTGATATGTTGTATGATATCAGAATGATTGCCATCATCGTTGCGATTACTATGGTTCTGGCTTTTGCCGCAACCATGGTTCTGTACAAGGAAGAGGAGCCAGCGGAAGCAAAGGCGGCTCCGGAACCCACTGTAATTGAGAAAAAAGAGATTGCAGGTGAAGAAGGAATCGTTGCAGCTCCCATTGCCGGCCGTGTGATTCCCTTATCTGAGGTAAAAGACGAGGCGTTTTCTTCCGGCGCTTTGGGAAAAGGCGTAGCGATCGTGCCGTCAGAGGGAAAATTGTACGCCCCTTGCGACGGAGTGGTATCCGCCCTGTTCCCCACCGGCCATGCCATCGGAATCACTGGAACCAATAAAGCGGAGGTTTTGATGCATATCGGTATGGATACCGTGAAGCTGGAAGGAAAATACTTCCATATTAAGACAGAGGCAGGCACAAAGGTTAAGACCGGAGATCTGCTGATAGAATTCGAGATGGATAAGATCAAAGAAGCCGGATACGATGTGACGACCCCGGTGCTGATTACGAATTCCGCTGAGTTTGTGGATGTGTCAGGGGAAACCGGAAAGAATGTCAAGGCCGGAGAGATGCTGCTTTCGATTATCTAAGATGGAGGGTTTACTATGGGACGATTACCAGAAGGGTTTTTGTGGGGCGGAGCTACCGCTGCAAACCAGTGTGAAGGCGCTTACCAGGAAGGTGGAAGGGGACTTGCCAATGTAGATTTGATTCCCGCTGGTGAAGACCGCAGACCGGTGATGAGAGGTGTGCGGAAGATGCTGGAATGTGAGGACGGGTACTATTATCCCGGTCACGTTGCCATCGATATGTACCATCACTTCAAAGAGGATATTGCCCTTTTTGCGGAGATGGGCTTTAAGTGCTACCGCCTTTCTATTGCCTGGAGCCGGATTTACCCCAACGGATTTGACGAAGAACCCAATGAGGAAGGCCTGCGCTTCTATGAAGAACTGTTTGACGAATGCCTGAAGTACGGAATCGAGCCGCTGGTTACCATTGTACATTTTGACGCGCCGGTGGCATGTACGAAAAAATTTGGCTCCTGGAAGAGCAGGGAAATGATCGATTGCTATGTAAAATACTGCAGGACGCTATTCACCCGCTATAAAGGCAAAGTAAAGTATTGGCTGACGTTTAATGAAATCAATATGATTCTCCATCTGCCGTTTATGGCGGCCGGCATCCTTTTTGAGGAAGGCGAGAACGAGGAGGAATCCAAATACCGTGCGGCCCATCACGAACTGGTAGCTTCGGCTATGGCTACTAAGCTGGCTCATGAGATTGATCCGGAAAACAAAATTGGCTGTATGCTGGCGGCTGGCCAGTACTACGCTTACACCTGTGATCCTCAGGATGTTTTTGCCGCAATGCAGAAGGACAGAGAGAGCTTTTTCTTTATCGATGTCCAGTCCAGAGGCAGATACCCGGAATATGCCGTAAAGATGTTTGAGCGCAAAGGCTATGATATCGGGATTACGGAAGAGGACAAAAAGGTTATCAGCGAGAATACGGTAGATTTTATTTCCTTCTCCTATTATTCCAGCCGACTGACCAGCGCTACGCCGGAAAAGTACGGAAGTACTTCCGGAAATGCCTTTGCGACATTGAAGAACCCTTACCTGCAGGCATCTGAGTGGGGGTGGCAGATCGATCCGATGGGACTTAGGATCACCATGAATGCTTTATATGACCGGTATCAGAAGCCCCTGTTTATAGTAGAAAATGGTCTGGGGGCCGTGGACACGCCGGATGAGAACGGCTTTGTCAACGACACTTACCGGATCGAATATCTGAGGGAGCATATCAAGGCCATGGAGCAGGCAGTTAACGAAGATGGCGTTTTGCTGATAGGCTATACGCCGTGGGGCTGCATTGACTTGGTCTCTGCCAGCACCGGAGAGATGAAGAAGCGCTACGGTTTCATTTATGTGGATCGCGACAATGAAGGAAATGGCACGCTAAAGAGAAGTAAGAAGGCATCGTTTGAATGGTATAAAAATGTTATTGCTTCCAACGGAGAGATTTTGTAGAAGTCTGGGGCCGGCAGTGTGGCCGGTCCCTTTTAAACGTATGAAAAGAGGAGCAGTCAATGAAGATAACGCGGGTTATTAATAACAACGTGGTAGCGGCAGTCAATGAACAGAATCAGGAGTTGGTGCTGATGGGAAGCGGTATTGGCTTCCAAAAGAAAATCGGAGATGAGATTGATTTGGCCAAGGTTGAAAAAAAGTTTGCGCGTTTTGACGACAAACAGATCCGTTATTTTCAGAGGCTGGCCGAAGAAATTCCCTATGAATATATGCATATGGCCAATGAGATTATCTCTTACGCTCAGATCTCACTGAACAAAGAGCTGGATGAGAATATATACATTGCACTGACCGACCATCTGAATTTCGCCATCAAACGGATCCGCCAGGGAATAGCGCTGACGAATTCCATGCTTTGGGAAATCAAACATTATTATAACCACGAGTACCGGATCGGAAAAGAAGCGATCGCGATTATCAAAAGGCATACCGGACTGGAGATGCCGGACGACGAGGCCAGTTTCATTGCCATGCATATCCTGAACTCAGAACTGAATCTGGATATGGATCATTCCAGGATGATGACAAAGATCATACAGGACGTTCTGAACATTGTGAAATACCATTTTAACATCATCATTGACGAGGAATCTCTGGACTATGAGAGGTTTGTGACCCATCTGAAATTTTTTGTTCAGAGAGCTATGAAGGAGCAGGAATCCAGAATATGGGATAAAAATCTGATGGATCTGATCCGCGCTCAGTATCTGGATGCCTACGATTGTGCTGGCAAGATCGCCACCTATATCGAGCGAACTACCCCCTATGTAGTTTTGGAAGAAGAGATGGTATACCTTACCGTTCATATACAGAGATTGCAGAAGGCGTCCTCGAAAGTGCAGTAAAATAATGGTTTTTATTGACATTTGACAGAAATAAGAGCATAATATCACTAGTATTTATTTTATGAACAGGAGGATAAGTGTGATGAAGAGACAATTCGGGAGAACTATGGTAACATTGGCAGCTGCAGCAATGATTACTGCCGGACTTTCTGTGACAGCTCTGGCAGCAGAGGGAGAGCAGAAGAATGAATATGGCGTGATTGACCGAACAACAAAATATGAGCTGGTAGCGAATAAGTCTACCAGGCCGCCTCAGGTGGGTTGGGTGACGGACAGCAATGGGACTTGGTACAGGCTGGCAGACGGAAGTTATTTGGCAAATGTATGGTATCAGGCGGCAAATGGAAACTGGTATTTCCTGAATGAAGATGGCTATCGGGTAACCGGTTGGCAGAACATCGACGGCGTTGACTATTACTTTGAGCAGGATGGCCATATGCTGATCGGATGGCAGAAGATTGATGGAAACTGGTATTTCTTTGAATTCGTGCCGGATAGCAGCAGAGGAATTATGTACGCAGAGACACAGACCCCAGACGGATATATGACGGATGCTGAGGGTGTGATTCAGTAAACGCTCAGAAGAAAAATGATAGAAGAGCCTCTTTCGATCCAGGTGGTTGAGAGAGGCTTTTTTCTTTTGCCGAAAGGTCCGGAACACTCTTTTTTACAAAGGCTTGCAAAAATTGTTCCTTTCCGTGTATAATGGGTAAGGATTTCACTAGATATGGAGGAGTATCATGGCTAAGACACAGTATAATGCGGAGAGTATTACCGTCCTGGAAGGCCTGGAAGCAGTGAGAAAGCGCCCTGGCATGTATATCGGGAGCGTTGGGATAAAAGGTTTGAACCATCTGATCTATGAGATCGTGGATAATGCAGTGGATGAGCATCTTGCAGGTTCCTGCAGCCAGGTATGGGTCACCCTGGAAGCCGACGGCTCTTGTACGGTAAAGGATAATGGCCGGGGTATCCCGGTAGAACTTCACAAAAAAGGAATCTCCGCAGCCAGAGTGGTCTTTTCTACCCTTCATGCAGGAGGAAAATTTGACAATAGTGCATATAAAACCAGCGGAGGCCTTCACGGTGTAGGCTCATCTGTTGTAAACGCTCTTTCGGAGCGAATGGACGTCAAAATTTATCGAGATGGCCAGATCCACCATGACAGCTATGAGAGAGGCGTGCCGGTAGTGGAACTGAAGAACGGCCTTCTGCCAGTTATCGGAAAGACAAAGGAAACAGGAACAGAAATTAATTTTTTACCAGATGGAGAAATTTTTGAGAAAATTCGCTTTAAGGCAGAGTGGATTAAGAGCCGCCTTCACGAAACGGCATATTTAAATCCAGGTCTTACTCTGCACTATGAGAACAAGCGGCCAGGCGAGGAAGAGACAAGGGTTTATTCTGAGCCGGAGGGGATTGTGGCCTATGTGCGGGAACTGAATTCCGGAAAGACTCCGATCCACGATCCCATCTACTTCAAGGGAGTTCTGGATAAAGTGGAGGTCGAGGTGGCCTTTCAGTTTGTGGATGCCTTTGAGGAGAATATTTTGGGATTCTGCAATACGATTTTTACCCAGGAAGGCGGCTCCCATATTATCGGATTTAAGACACGTTTTACCGCCCTCATCAATACCTACGCAAGAGAGCTGGGGATTTTAAAAGACAAGGATACAAATTTTACAGGGGCAGATACCAGGAACGGGATGACGGCAGTGGTGGCCGTCAAGCATCCCGATCCTATTTTTGAGGGCCAGACTAAGACAAAGCTGGCCAGCGCAGACGCAACCAAGGCGGTCTTTTCTGTGACAGGAGAAGAATTGGAGCGGTATTTTGACCGAAACCTGGAGACCCTGAAAGCAATTATTGGCTGTGCGGAGAAATCCGCCAAGATCCGGAAGGCGGAGGAGAAGGCCAAGACCAATCTGCTGACCAAATCCAAGTTTTCCTTTGACAGCAACGGGAAACTGGCCAACTGCGAGAGCAGAGATCCGGCCAAATGTGAGATTTTTATCGTGGAGGGAGACTCGGCAGGGGGCTCAGCCAAAAGTGCCAGAAACCGTCAGTACCAGGCGATCCTTCCGATCCGTGGAAAGATTTTGAATGTAGAGAAGGCTTCCATCGACAAGGTGCTGGCCAATGCGGAGATCAAGACCATGATCAATTCCTTCGGCTGCGGTTTTTCTGAAGGCTATGGCAATGATTTTGATATTTCCAAGTTGAGGTATGACAAGATTATTCTCATGACCGATGCCGATGTGGACGGCAGTCATATCGAAACCCTTCTTCTGACCTTTTTGTACCGCTTTATGCCGGAGCTGATCTACAACGGACACGTATATATCGCCATGCCGCCGCTGTTTAAAGTAATCCCCAAGAGAGGGGAAGAACAGTACCTTTACGACGAGAAGGAACTGGAAAAATACCGAAAGACTCACACGGGGGAATTTACTCTTCAGCGGTACAAAGGTCTGGGTGAGATGGATCCCGACCAGCTATGGGAGACCACCCTTGATCCCGAGCACCGGGTGTTGAAACAGGTGGAGATCGAGGACGCCCGCATGGCGTCGGAAATTACAGAAATGCTGATGGGCAGCGATGTACCGCCGAGGCGTCAGTTCATCTATGACCACGCCGAGGAAGCAGAGATTGATGCATAAGGGAGAAAGCAATGGCTGAAAAGATAATCAAAACAGAATATTCAGAAGAAATGCAGAGAAGCTACATGAATTATTCCATGAGCGTTATTACGGCCAGGGCCATCCCTGATGCCAGAGACGGTCTGAAACCGGTTCAGCGCCGGGTTCTCTATGATATGAGCGAGCTGCATTTAAATCACGATAAACCGCACAGAAAATCAGCAAGAATCGTGGGCGATACTATGGGTAAGTATCATCCCCATGGCGACAGTTCGATTTACGATACACTGGTTGTCCTGTCCCAGGATTTTAAAAAGGGAATGCCTTTGGTGGACGGACACGGAAATTTTGGATCCATTGAGGGAGACGGGGCAGCCGCTATGCGTTACACAGAAGCGCGGCTGGAAAAATTTGCAGAAGAAGTTTACTTAAAAGATCTGGACAAAACAGTACGCTTTGTCCCCAATTACGACGAGACGGAAAAGGAGCCGGAAGTCCTTCCTGTCAGAGTTCCCAACCTTCTGATTAATGGCTCAGAAGGGATTGCCGTCGGTATGAGCACCAGCATTCCGCCTCACAATCTGGGAGAAGTGGTGGATCTGGTAAAGGCATACATCGACAAACCTGAAATGGGGACGGAAGAGATGCTGGCACTGATGCCGGGACCGGATTTTCCTACAGGAGGAATCATTGCCAATAAAAAAGATCTGGCTGCTATCTACGAGACTGGTATCGGAAAAATCAAGCTGCGAGGCCGTATGGAGGTCGAATTGGGCAAACGCCGGGCTGACCGGGACAAGCTGGTGATCACTGAGATTCCCTACACTATGATTGGGGCCGGGATCAATAAGTTTTTGACGGATATTGCTGACCTGGTAGAAACCAAAAAGCTGCCGGATGTAGTGGACATTTCCAACCAGTCCAACAAAGAAGGAATCCGTATCGTCCTGGAACTGAGAAAAGACGCAGATATAGACAGGATCCGGAATATTCTCTACAAAAAAACAAAGCTGGAGGATACCTTCGGGGTCAACATGCTGGCTATCGCAGGCGGCCGTCCGGAGACTCTGAATCTAAAAGGAATTTTAAAAAATTTCCTGGATTTTCAGCACGAAAACACTCAGAAAAAGTACAGTGTTCTGCTTCAGAAGGAGCTGGACAAAAAAGAGGTTCAGGAAGGTCTGATCAGGGCCTGCGATGTGATCGATCTGATTATTGCGGTTTTAAGAGGCTCCAAAAATCTGAAAGACGCGAAAGCCTGTCTCATGGAGGGAGATACCTCCAAGATTTCTTTTAAGATGCCCGGATTTGAGGAGGATGCGAAGAAACTCCGTTTTACGGAGCGGCAGGCTACAGCAATTTTGGAAATGCGCCTGTATAAGCTGATTGGCCTGGAGATCTTGGCTTTGGAAAAGGAGCACCGGGAAACGCTGAAGAAAATTAAAACCTATGAGGCGATTTTGAAAAACCGGGGCAAGATGGACGAGGTAATTAAAGAAGACCTGGATCGCATTAAGGCAGAATTTGCAGTTCCCAGAAAGACCCTCATTGAGGACGGAAAAGAGGCTGTATACGAAGAAGAGCCGGAGCAGGTGAGGGAAGTGGTTTTTGTCATTGACCGGTTTGGATACTGCAAGCTGCTGGACCGTTCAGTATGCGATAAAAATATTCAGGCAGTCCAGACGGAATCACGCTGGGTTGTTCCCTGTATGACTGACGACAAAATCGCTGTCTTTACAGACACCGGGAATCTGCATCAGATCAAGGTATCTGATATTCCTGCTGGAAAGATGAAGGATAAGGGAACTCCTATCGACAATATCAGTAAATACGATGGAACTGCTGAGGAAATCATTTTCCTGACCTGCGGTGCAGCCATGAAGGAAAAAAATCTGGTCTTTGCCACCAGGATGGGCTTGGTAAAGCAGGTTCCTGCGACAGAATTTGAGACCAACAACCGGACAGTAGCATCCACTAAGCTGCAGGACGGGGATAGGGTTGCGGAGGTCGTGCTGGCGGAGGATCAGACGGACGCAGTGATTCAGACAGACAACGGAGTCTTTTTAAGATTTATGCTGGAAGAAATTCCGGAAATGAAGAAAAACTCCAGAGGTGTCCGGGGAATTAAACTGGCGCCTGGGGAGGAATTAGAGCGGCTGTATCTGATCGGAGAAAATCCGGTCGTGCTGTATAAAGAAAAGGAAGTTCATTTGAACAGGCTGAAAATTGCCAAACGAGATGGAAAAGGGAGTAAGGTGCGTCTGTAACAGACAGACTTTTGTACGCCGGAGAAAAAATAATGGTTGCATTTTGGATGGGTTTGTTATAGGATAAAAACCATGTAAGAAAACCAATATGCGAGGAGAGAAAACGATATGGAAAAGAAGTTAAAGGTTGGAATATTGGGCGCTACCGGGATGGTAGGCCAGCGATTCATCTCCCTTTTGGAGAACCATCCCTGGTACCAGGTGGTCACTGTGGCCGCCAGTGCCCGCTCTGCCGGGAAGACCTATGAGGCGGCGGTAGGAGACAACTGGAAGATGGATACGCCCATGCCGGAGGCTGTGAAAGATCTGATCGTCATGGATGTCAGCAATGTGAAGGCGGTAGCGGAAACCGTTGATTTCGTCTTCAGCGCTGTCAATATGTCCAAGGATGAGATCAAGGCCATTGAGGAAGAGTATGCAAAGGCTGAGGTTCCGGTGGTTTCCAACAACAGCGCTCACAGATGGACTCCCGATGTGCCAATGGTGATCCCGGAGATTAACCCGGAGCATTTTAAAGTGATCAATTTTCAGAGAAAGAGACTGGGGACGACCAGGGGATTTATCGCAGTAAAGCCCAACTGTTCCATCCAGAGTTACGCTCCGGCCCTGACTGCCTGGAGAGAGTTTGAACCTTATGAGGTTGTAGCGACTACCTATCAGGCCATATCCGGAGCCGGAAAGACTTTTAAGGACTGGCCGGAAATGAATGGCAATATTATCCCGTATATTGGAGGAGAAGAGGAGAAGAGCGAGCAGGAACCTTTGAGAATCTGGGGAACCATTGAGGATGGTGTCATCGTCAAGGCAAAGGAGCCTGTCATCACCTGCCAGTGTATCCGTGTGCCTGTCTTAAACGGCCACACAGCGGCAGCTTTTGTAAAGTTCAGAAAGAAACCGTCGAAGGAAGAACTGATCGAAAAGCTGGTGACATTCAGGGGACTTCCACAGGAACTGAATCTTCCCAGCGCTCCCGCACAGTTCATCCAGTATATGGAGGAAGACGACCGGCCTCAGGTGCGACTGGATATAGATTTTGAAAAGGGAATGGGAATTTCCATAGGTCGTCTGAGAGAAGACACAGTATACGATTATAAATTCGTCGGTCTGTCCCACAATACTGTCCGGGGCGCAGCCGGAGGAGCGGTCCTCTGTGCAGAGCTTCTGACGGCTCAGGGATATATCCAGGCGAAATAAAAGGATAAAGGGGGAAGCAACATGTCAGTTGCAAAAAACTATTATGGGACTATGCCGGACGGCACAGAGGTGGAGCAGTATACTCTGACTAACGAGAACGGGACCTCGGCCAGCTTTATTACGCTGGGGGCAACCTGGACAAAAATGCTGGTAAAGGACAGAGAGGGGAACTTTGCCGATGTAGTCTTAGGCTATGACAATCTGGAGCTGTACAGACAGAATCCGCCTCATTTCGGAGCGCCTATCGGGCGCAACGCCAACCGGATCGGGGGGGGAACCTTTACTTTGAATGGTAAGACATATGAGCTGTTCAAAAATAACAAAGGCGTAAACAATCTCCACAGCGCGCCGGATCTGTACCATAACCGTGTGTGGAAAGCTGAGGGGGAGGAGACGGAACTGGGCAGCCAGGTGACATTCTCTCTTTTCAGTCCGGATGGGGATCAGGGGTATCCTGGAAATGCTGATATTTCCATTACATATACGCTTACGGCTGATGACAGTCTGGTAATTCATTACCATATGGTATCCGATGCAGATACCGTGGCCAATTTTACCAACCACAGTTATTTTAATCTTGCAGGCCATGACTGCCCGGACATTCTGAAACAGGAAGCATGGATTGATGCAGATACTTACACACCGGCTGACGAGACGTCTATTCCAACCGGAGAAATCGCCTCTGTCAAGGAGACGCCCATGGATTTCACGTCGTTGAAGCCAATTGGCCGGGACATTGACGCCGATTTTGAACAGTTAAAAATGGCCGGCGGCTTTGACCACAACTGGGTGCTGAACCACAAACCGGGGGAATTGGCTTTAAGCGCAAAGGCTGTTGACCCGGAGAGCGGCCGGATTATGGAAGTCTATACCGACCTTCCGGGAATACAGTTCTACACGGCAAGCGGGTTAAAGGGCGATCTTCCCGGAAAGGGCGGAGCACAGTACGGCCCGCGTCATGCCTACTGCTTTGAGACTCAGTATTATCCGGACGCAATCAATAAGCCTCAGTTCCCGTCTCCGATTTTGAAGGCAGGAAATGAGTACGATACTACTACAGTATATAAATTCCTGGCTGAGTAGGCAGCCGGACGAATCCGAAAGAATCCTGCGGGCTATGGGAGCTGCAGCATAAAAGCTGCAGCCCTTTTCGATTATTACAGTTACCTGTATACGAAATACAGAGTGCGGCAGAAAGGACACAATTCAATGGGCATAAATATCCAGGGCAATCCCAAACAAACAAAATTTTTAGCCAGTCTGGGCCTGATTGTGACGACAATTATCTGGGGGAGCGCCTTTGTGGTAATGAAAAACTCGGTAGACAAGGTTTCCCCTTGCTACCTTCTGGCTGTGCGCTTTAGTGTTGCAGCCGTCTGTATGTTGGGAGTGTTTTGGCCACAAAATAAAAAGATTACGAAAAAAGATATCCGCTGCGGTATCATTTTGGGAATTTTCCTGTTTACCAGTTACTTCTTTCAAACTTATGGACTAAAATATACTACAGCCAGCAAAAATGCTTTTATCACAACACTATATGTCATTATAGTTCCTTTTCTGCATTGGCTGTTCAACCACAAACGCCCGTCAGGGAGGAATCTGGCAGCAGCCGTAATTGCCGTAATTGGTCTGGCCTTGCTGTCATTGGAAGGAGACTTTTCTATTAACCTGGGAGACTTCCTGACTTTGATCTGCGGGATTTTTTTTGCCGTACATATTGTTTTTATCGACCGGTATACAGAAGAATTGAGTCCGGTACGCCTGACGACGATCCAGATGGCGACCAGTGCGGTACTTGGCTGGCTCTTGGCTCCTGTTCTGGAGGGCCCCCTGGATTTATCGATTATGAGTGCCAGCCTGATTACGGGTTTTCTGTATCTCGGGATTTTCAGCACCATGATCGGATTCCTGTTGCAGACCGCAGGGCAGAAGTATTTGACGCCAAACACATCTGCCATTCTTCTTTCTTTTGAATCCGTGTTTGGCCTGATTTTTTCCGTGATTTTTTTGGGAGATCCGGTCACGCCAAAACTGCTTGCAGGGTGCTGTCTGATGTTCACGGCTGTTATCATTTCTGAGTACAGGCCTGCTTCAGTGGAGAAAGGAAAAAGGCAATAGAGAGGAAAATAATGGGAAAATCGCTGTTTATTGCAGAGAAGCCGAGCGTAGCTCAGGAATTTGCCAATGCGTTAAAAGTCGGCGGAAAAAGAAACGATGGCTACATAGAATCCGGAGAGATGATCGTAACCTGGTGCGTTGGACATCTGATTACCATGAGCTATCCGGAGGCCTATGATGAGCGTTACAGGAGATGGAGTCTGGAAACCCTGCCGTTTCTGCCAAAAGAATTTAAATATGAGGTAATTGGAAATACATCCAAACAATTTAAAATCGTCAGCGGCCTGCTGAACCGGCCCGACGTAGAGACCATTTATGTCTGCACGGACTCAGGGCGGGAAGGTGAATATATCTACCGTCTTGTAGATCAGATGGCAGGGGTAAAAGGAAAGAAAAGAAAGAGAGTCTGGATTGACTCCCAGACAGAAGAGGAAATTCTCAGGGGAATCCAGGAGGCAAAAGATCTGTCTGCCTACGATAATCTGGCGGCTTCAGCTTATTTGAGGGCGAAAGAGGATTATCTGATGGGAATTAATTTTTCAAGGGTCCTGACGCTAAAGTATGGGCAGACCTTATCCAGCCTGTTGAAGAGAAAATATACGGTCATTTCTGTGGGCCGGGTCATGACCTGTGTTCTGGGAATGGTTGTGCGGAGAGAGAGGGAGATACGAAATTTTGTAAAAACACCTTTTTATCGTGTTGTCGGAACCTTTGCTCCCTCTTTTGAAGGTGAGTGGAGGGCCGTGGAAGGATCCCGGTATTATCAGTCTCCCCGCCTGTACAAAGAAAACGGCTTTAAAGAGAAAAAGGATGCGGAGGCACTGATTCAGGTACTGACAGGGCCGGCCCCCATGGAATGCCGGGTTCATTCTATAGAGAAAAAGAAAGAGACGAAAAACCCGCCGCTATTGTATAATCTGGCGGAACTGCAGAACGACTGTTCAAAAATGTTTAAGATCAGCCCGGATGAGACGCTGAAAGTTGTACAGGAATTGTATGAGAAAAAGCTGGTGACTTATCCCAGGACAGACGCCAGGGTCTTGTCCACTGCTGTGGCAAAAGAGATTTATAAGAATATAAACGGCCTGAAAGGTTATGAGCCGATGGCCCTCTTTGCACAGGAAATTTTGCAGGGGGATTCATACAAAAAAATCGGCAGAAGCCGGTATACCAATGATAAACAGATCACAGACCACTACGCCATCATTCCCACAGGTCAGGGGCTTGGCGCCTTAAAGAGTCTGAGCGGTCTTTCAGAAAAGGTTTATCAGGTGATCTGCCGACGGTTTCTCAGCATTTTTTATCCGCCGGCGGTTTATCAGAAATACAGTCTGAAGGCAGAGCGCGATAAGGAGTACTTTTTTTCTAATTTCAGAATTTTGGAATCAGAAGGCTATTTGAAAGTGGCGGCTGTCTCAGGAAAAACCAGACTGGATTCCGATAAAAAGGAGGAGGAAAAGAATCTAACTTCTCCGGAACTGGTTGCATTTTTAAAGGCCTTGAAAAAGGGGGATATCCTTGAGCTGAACAGTATGGCGGTGAAAGAGGGAGAAACCTCACCGCCCAAACGTTACACTTCTGGATCCATGATTCTGGCGATGGAAAATGCCGGCCAGTTGATTGAGGACGAGGAGCTGAGGGCTCAGATCAAGGGAAGTGGTATCGGAACCAGCGCCACCAGGGCAGAGATTTTAAAGAAACTGGTCAATATTAAATATCTGGCTCTCAGCAAAAAAACTCAGGTGATTACACCGACTCTTTTAGGTGAGATGATCTGTGACGTAGTTGCCTCTTCCATTCGCCAGCTTTTGAACCCAGAACTGACAGCCAGTTGGGAGAAGGGGCTGACCTACGTTGCGGAGGGGTCCATTACACCGGATGAATACATGGAAAAACTGGAGAGATTTGTAGCCGGACGGACAATCGGTGTCCAGAACCTTCAAAATCAGTATGTCCTGAGGGAATGCTTTGACAGAGATGCGGTATATTATGATGCCGGGCGAAAGGAGACATAGGCTTGTATGGCCGATCTGGCTCAGGTGTCACATTTTGATAGAAAGAGGAGGAAAACAATATGAAACAGGAAGAGATGAAGATTTCAGAGCTGTACGATCTGACCCAGACGATGGCGGCGGAACTGATGGAGGCGTATACGTACCCCTGGGAGGTGCTTGCCCACATTGGAGATTTCGTAAAGAAGCTGGGAGCGTCCCTGTCCCCGGATGAATATGAAAAGCGAGGCGAGGACGTATGGATTCATAAAACTGCAAAGGTGGCACCTACCGCCAGCATCACCGGCCCGGCAATCATCGGGGCAGGAGCGGAGCTTCGCCATTGCGCTTTTCTGCGGGGCAAGATTATCGTAGGCGAAGGCGCTGTGGTGGGAAACTCAACAGAATTGAAAAATGTGATTTTGTTTAATAAGGTTCAGGTTCCCCATTACAATTACGTTGGGGATTCGATTCTCGGCTATAAAGCTCATATGGGGGCAGGTTCCATTACCTCCAACGTAAAATCAGATAAATGTCTGGTAAAGGTTCACAGCGAAGATGGCGATATTGAAACGGGTCTGAAAAAATTTGGCGCTATGATCGGAGATCACGTGGAAGTGGGGTGCGGTTCTGTATTAAATCCGGGAACTGTCATTGGAAGAGAATCCAATATTTATCCGCTCTCCAGTGTGCGCGGCTGTGTAAATGCTCACTCCATCTATAAAAAACAGGGGGAAGTCGTTGAGAAACACTGAGACTTTTGAGACCTTCTAAGCAAGCGTGAAAAATGGCCATCAGGTATTTGGTACAAAATAGAAATGTACCGGTATACCTGATGGCCCTTCTATTATTTGGTTCCAAAAATGCGGTCTCCTGCATCGCCCAGTCCAGGACAGATATAGGCGTTTTCATTCAGACACCGATCCAGACATCCCACATAAATCTGAATATCCGGGTGAGCTTCCCGGAGGCGTTTCAATCCCTCTGGAGCAGCAATGATGGACATGAATTTGATTTTTTTTCCGCCGTGAGCCTTGATGAAATCAACAGCCGCCACAGCGGATCCTCCGGTAGCCAGCATGGGGTCGGTAACGATGATGGTCCTCTCCTCGATAGGATTGGGAAGTTTGCAATAATATTCGTGAGGTTCATGGGTTACTTCATCCCGGTAAAGCCCAATGTGGCCGACTTTGGCTGAGGGAACAAGGGCCAGGATTCCGCCTACCATTCCGAGGCCCGCCCGGAGAATCGGTACGACGGCCAGCTTTCGGCCAGCGATCATAGGGGTCATGCAGGTTTCGATGGGTGTTTCCACCTGAACATTTTCCAACGGAAGATCACGGAGAGCTTCGTATCCCATCAGCATGGCAATTTCCTCGATAAGGGAACGGAATTCGTTGGTTCCGGTGTTCTTATCCCGCAGTTTGGAGATTTTGTGCTGAATCAGTGGATGATCAAAGATCATAACATTTTCCATAGTATATTCCTCTCTTTTCTGAATAATTTGCCGCTATTTTGTAGACGGATCAAAACGCACTGTCACGTAGTCCCCCAGAGCATGATCGACCGGGATCGTAAAATAAATGCTTCCCTGGGTCTCATAGCTGAATGACGGGGGCCACTGGACACCGGTCTGAATGGGAAAGTCAGCCTGGTTCAGGGTATTGGTGAGATCCTCCAGAGTAAGGCTCTTGCGGTATTCTAAGACAGCGGCAGTCTGTTCATCGGTAAGCCCGGAAAAGACCACATCATCGCTGAGAACATATCCTGCCATGGTATAGGCATCGGTAAAATCTCCAAGCCCCAGATCAGAGCCGTCTTTCAGATCAACGGTATTGCTGTAAAAGAGATTGGTTGGGTAGGCAGCGCCCTGTACAGTTGCAAGGCCTGTGTAGACAGCCGTAAGGCGCCGGCGATCCACAGAAATGACCTGACATTTCACAGACAATGAATCATTAGCTTCATCCAGCCCCATTCCCTGAATCACGGAGAGGGCGTTTAAGCGCAGCTTTTCATTGATCTGATTCAGGAGATCGCTGTCCGACAGTCCCTGGATCTCAGGATACTCAATCGAAATTTCTCCGGAAGAGTAGGTTTTGATAGATGCCGTAACCGAAGCAGCGGCAGCCTCCCCATCTCCGGCCTCCGCAGAGGATTCTTCTGCCACAGTGGCGACCTCGGTTTCGGTTGGTGCCTCGGTTTCCTGGCTTTCAGAAGGAGCCTCAGTGGTGTGGGTGGAAGAAAGGTCAATTTTTTCCGGCGTCGTGGAAGTCATAAGAGCGGCAGCGGCTCCGATGATAACAGCAGCGACAGCAGCAGAAATTCCTATAATAAGTTTCTTATTCATGATATACCTCTTTTCTTTTGTATGTTGACCGCTTTGCGGTTATTATACCATCTCGCCTATCGGCTCGATGAGGCATTCGCCTTATAGAGCTCCCTGTGCAAGCACGGAGCTCTGCAAGGCTCAT
>CAJFOF010000041.1 GCA_904395885.1 uncultured Lachnospiraceae bacterium | reverse complement strand
TCGGTCTCTTTAAACTGAGGTTGGATGACCTGAGCGATCTCTTCGGCAGAGTGAGAGTTGACATAGTCCAGTCCTTTTTGGATGGCACGGAACAAAAGCAGGTATTTATCAGGAATATACTATATATAGAATTATACTCTTGACAGATGGAAGAATCAACGCTAGACTAAATACAATGAAACTATAAACCACGCAGAAGAAAGGAGGAGCAAATATGACACAGAGAACCTTAGCAATCAGCAATTTTGTAGAAAACAGAGGGTGTGCGCTCCTCTTGAACGTGCGTTTATGAATCGTCAAGCTTATCGGATTTCAGCCATTTCTGAGGAGAAGGAGATTCTTTCTATTACGTAATAAGAGGCATTTCTGTACATCTCTGTTCAAAGAGGTGTTTTTTTGTACCCGTTTTTAAGGAAAGGATACTAGAATTTATGAATTTACCGATTTATGTGACCCCCTGGGAATTAACGGAGGTCTTATTAAACATTGCTCCGGTGCGCCCGGTGTTTATCTGGGGGGCTCCGGGAATTGGAAAATCTTCCCTGGTGGAACAGTTTGCCGAGACAGTGGGACTGCCCTGCGTTTCTCTTTTGGGGAGCCAGCTGGCGCCGGAGGATATTATTGGGATTCCGCAGGTGAAAGATGGGGTGTCGGAGTTTCTGCCGCCC
This sequence comes from uncultured Lachnospiraceae bacterium, assembly GCA_904395885.1. GTDB lineage: Bacteria > Bacillota > Clostridia > Lachnospirales > Lachnospiraceae > UMGS1370. Next base: position 1,734 of record CAJFOF010000041.1, on the reverse strand, counting down.
AAGATGATTGCCAGGAAGGAGCCATATGTACTGTTTTTGGATGAATTGAATGCCTGCTCCCAGGAGGTGCAGAAGGCATTTTACAGCCTGATTTATGAGAAGCGGGTGGGCGAATACCATCTGCCGGAGGGGAGCATCGTGGTGGGCGCGGGAAACCGGACGCAGGACAGCGCGATTGTAAAAACCATGTCTTCGGCCCTGCTGAACCGAATGTTTCATGTGCAGATGAAGACGGATGCCAGACAGTGGCTGGAATGGGCCTATGAAAATGGAATTCATCCGTGGGTGGCTGACTATATTGCGCAGAGGCCGGATCATTTGTTCGTTGCGCCGCCTAAGACAGAGGAACCTTTTTCCACGCCCAGGGCCTGGCATATGCTGAGCGATATTTTAAAGGAGTATGGAGCTGGGGAGAAGGAGATTTCAGAGGATACCCTGCGGATGCTGGCCTATGGCTGTATTTCCGCTTCCCATGCGGGAATGTTTGCGGCTTATACAAAGCAGCTGGGAAATAAGAACCTGCTGAATGATATTATCAAAGGGACCGCTAAATGGCCCGCAAAGCCAGCGGATCGGGATGTGCTTTACTTTTTGGCCCAGTCCTTCCGGGCAAAGCTGATCCATGATTTGCCGGAGAATAAGCAGAAAATGAACCGAGAGGCCCAATTTCTGGCCCATCGGGGGAAGGCGCTGATTAAGGAGCTGTCCTCTATTAATTATGAAATTGCCCAGATGGTGGTAGCGGAAGAGGATGAGGAACGGCTCCCCGACTGGTTTATGGTAGAGATTGTCCGCGATCTGCCAAGGCTGGTGCGGACGGCTTGACGACAGGGAGGCAGGATGGGAAAGAAAAAACATATGACAGCCGGAAGGCGGCCAGGGAAAGATGCCAGAAAGGAAAATCTGGAACAGGGGATGGCTATAATTCACAGAAGCCCGCTGTTTGCAGGGATAGGAGGATATGTACGGGTTATGGACCGCCGCGCTGTGGGAAAAGAAGGAGCCGCTGTTGTGTCCTCGGATGGAACGATAATTTTGAACCAGGAAATGCTCCTTACACCGGCCCAATGGGCTTATGTGATCGCCCATTGCCAGCTGCACCTGGCGTTCGGGCATTTTGATGGGGAGAAAATGCCCATGGATGAAGATAGCCCAGGTGATAATGTGCCAGATACCGGCGTTAGCGCTATGGGGGGCAGACCACGCTGTGACCCGGCACTGTGGAATCTGGCCTGCGATATGGTGATTGCCAAATTTCTGGCGGATATGAAATTTGGGGAGCCAATCTGCGCAGATCCGGCGGAGCTTCTTCCGGGGAGTCTGACTGACGAGGGGAAAATCTATGCGTATCTGAAAGAGCATATTCAGGAGGAGGCCTGCCAGCAGGCGCTCCACCAGGGCTATGGAACGGCAGCACCGGGAGGCATGGATTTGCGGGATCTGGAGCATCCCTTATATTATGATTCGGGGAAAGGACAGTATAACAGGTATGCCAGACAGTTCGCCTGGGGGTTGTCTGCGGCTGTCTCCGCCGCTGTGGGAAAGGCGGGCGGCCACGATGAGAGGGAGAAAGAACATTTTACCCCGGCAGTGAGGGCGGCGAGATGGTTTGTGAATCATTATCCTCTTTTGGGAGGGATTGCTTCTGCGTTTCGGATTATAGAGCAGGGAGAGCTCTGCAGGCAGATGGAGATACAGATTGCCGCAGTAGATGCGGGAAAAGGAGAGATTTAC
>CAJFOF010000040.1 GCA_904395885.1 uncultured Lachnospiraceae bacterium | reverse complement strand
TCGGTCTCTTTAAACTGAGGTTGGATGACCTGAGCGATCTCTTCGGCAGAGTGAGAGTTGACATAGTCCAGTCCTTTTTGGATGGCATTGGTGAAAGATTGTATAATGCCAGGGTTTGCTTCAATATAGCTTTTTTTGGCACTGTAAGCGGTGTAAGGGACGTAGCCGGATTCTGTGCCCAGGGAGGCGACTACAAATCCGCTTCCCTCTTTTTCCAGGGCAGTGGCATACGGTTCAAATTCTACCGTGTAATCGGCCTGACTTGAGGGAAAAGCGGCTGCTGTCAGGCCAAAACTGATGCTCTGGTCAATAGCCAGATCGGTCTGGGGATCCAGATCGTGCTTTTTCAGGATATATTCAAAAACCATCTGAGGCATACCGCCTGCCCGGCCGCCTAACACAGTGCTGCCTTTCAGCCTTTCCCAGGTGAAGTCCGGGTCAGGTTCCCTGGCTACCAGGAAATTGCCTGCTCTCTGAGTGAGCTGGGCAAAGTTGACAGCATAGTCGGCAGCACCATTGGCATAGGTATAGATGCTGGCCTCAGACCCCATAAAACCGATATCGGCATCGCCGGATACCAGGGCAGTCATCACTTTGTCGGCTCCGGCACCATTTACCAGGGTCAGAGCAATCCCCTCTTCTTCAAAATACCCCAACTCAATAGCAGCGTATTGCGGGGCGTAGAAGACAGAGTGAGCGACTTCACTGAGAGTTACAGGCGTTTTTTCGCCGATTTCTTCCTTGGATGAACAGCCGGGCAGGAGACAGAAGACAGCGGCCAGGCAAGCCAGAAGGCCAAAGACACGTTTTTTCATAACAGGCTCCTTTATACAGGATGATGATTTATAATATGACGCCGGGGCAAAAATGTGTTTTATCTTGCCAACACAGGGGGTTTAATGATATAAATAAATCAGTTGTGTTTTTTGATATTATAGAAAATAATAAGCAGCAGGAGGGATTTGATATGGTAAAATTATATGACGGCGGCGTGTACCTGGTGGACGGCGCAACTCTTGTTCCTGAAGCGGATCAGGCGAAAGTCGAGGCCATGACCGGGAAAGCCGCAGATAAAGAAGAGGCCAGAAAAGGTACGATTGCCTACTCAATTTTAAAAGCCCATAATGATTCGGATAATATGGAGCACTTAAAAATCCGCTTTGACGCTATGGCCTCTCATGATATTACGTTTGTAGGAATTGTCCAGACAGCGAAAGCGTCCGGCATGGAGCAGTTTCCGATTCCCTATGTTCTGACCAACTGCCACAATACTCTGTGTGCAGTGGGAGGAACGATCAATGAAGATGACCACATGTTCGGGCTTTCTGCAGCGAAAAAGTACGGCGGTATCTATGTACCTCCTCATATTGCAGTCATTCATCAATATATGAGAGAGATGATGGCGGGATGCGGGAAAATGATCCTTGGATCTGACAGCCATACCCGCTATGGCGCTCTGGGAACCATGGCTGTCGGGGAAGGCGGCGGAGAGCTGGTAAAACAGCTTTTAAGGGACACCTATGATGTGGCCTACCCTGGTGTTGTGGCCATTTATCTGGATGGCAGCCCCAAACCTGGCGTAGGCCCTCAGGATATTGCTCTGGCGATCATTGGCGCTGTGTTTAAGAGCGGCTATGTGAAAAATAAGGTCATGGAGTTTGTCGGCCCCGGCATTGCTTCTATGGATACGGATTTTAGAAACGGCGTGGATGTTATGACCACAGAGACCACCTGTCTGTCTTCTATCTGGAAGACCGACGAGGACACAAAAGCGTATCTGACTCTCCACGGAAGAGGGGAAGACTACCAGGAGTTAAATCCGGCCCCGGTGGCATACTACGATGGCTGTGTTTACGTAGATCTGAGCACCGTGAAACCTATGATCGCTCTTCCGTTCCATCCCAGCAATACTTATGAGATTGATGAGCTGAACAGCAATCTGGAAGATATTCTCAGAGAGGTAGAGAAGAGCGCAGAGGCGGTTGCCGGCAGCAAGGCGCACTTTACTCTTTTGGATAAGATCAAAGACGGAAAACTGTTGGTACAGCAGGGAATCATTGCTGGCTGTGCCGGAGGAAATTATACTAACGTGATTGAGGCGGCCAATGCTTTGAGAGGCAAGAACTGTGGCTGTGATGAATTCTCTCTGGCGGTCTATCCGTCCTCTCAGCCGGTCTTTGCAGATTTGGTGAAGAAGGGCGCCGTTTCTGACCTGATGGCGGCGGGAGCGATCATCCGCACTGCGTTCTGCGGTCCCTGTTTCGGAGCGGGAGATACCCCCTGCAACAATGGCCTGAGCATTCGCCACACTACCAGAAACTTCCCCAACAGAGAGGGTTCTAAGCCCGGAAACGGCCAGATGGCGGCAGTGGCGCTGATGGATGCGCGTTCCATCGCAGCGACAGCGGCCAACGGAGGGATTCTGACGTCTGCTGAAGGAATGGAATGTTTCGGAAAAGTGCCGGCCTATGAATTTGACCGTTCTTCTTACGACCACAGAGTGTACTTTGGTTTTGAAAAAGGAAAAAAAGAGGAAGAACTGATTTACGGGCCGAATATTAAGGATTGGCCTGATATGAGCCCGCTGGCAGAAAATATTGTGCTGAAGGTTTGTTCCAAGATCATGGACGCTGTGACCACGACGGATGAGCTGATCCCCTCCGGGGAAACGTCCTCCTACCGCTCCAATCCTCTGGGCCTGGCGGAGTTTACGCTGTCCAGGAGAGATCCGGAGTATGTCGGCCGGACAAAAGAGGTGGACAAGCTGGAGAAGGCCCGGAATGCCGGCACAGATCCGGCCAGTCTGGATAAAGAGTTGGAGAGTGTATTTGCCGCTATCCGCACCATACCGGGAAGTGAGAGTATCCGGACAATGGACACCGAGATCGGCAGCGTGGTCTATGCGGTGAAACCGGGAGATGGCTCTGCCAGAGAGCAGGCGGCAAGCTGCCAGAGAGTGATCGGAGGCCTGGCCAATATCTGCAGCGAGTACGCAACAAAACGTTACCGTTCCAATGTAATGAACTGGGGCATGCTTCCTTTCCAGATGGAAGGAGAGCCGGAATTTGAAGTGGGCGACTACATCTATGTGCCGGGCATCCGAAAGCTCCTGGACTGCGATTTAAACAATATTCCTGCCTATATTATCAAGGCGCAGACTGGAAACGTAAAAGAAATCAGCCTCTATATTACTGATATGACACCGGAAGAGCGGGAGATTGTCAAGGCAGGCTGTCTGATCAATTATAATCGGAACCGGGCAAAAAGCCGGGGATAGGATTACAGATGAACTATAAGATGATTGTTCTGGATTTGGATGGGACGCTGACCAACAGGGACAAAGAAATTACCCCCAGGACCAGGGAAGTACTGATGGAAGCACAGCGGCAGGGAAAGATCGTAGTTTTGGCTTCCGGGCGGCCCACCCAGGGGGTGGCGCCCCTTGCCAGAGAACTGGAATTGGAAAAATACGGAAGTTATATTCTGTCCTACAACGGCGGCATGATTACCAACTGCAGGACAGGAGAGACCGTTGCTGCAGCTCTTCTGCCGCCGGAGATCAACCGGAAGGTGATCGGGCTGGCCCGGGAACAGCAGGTGAATATTTTAACTTACGAGAAGGACACAATCATTACTTTGAAAAAGAAAGATCCCTATGTGGAATTGGAAGCTCGAATTAACCAGATGGAGATAAAGGAAATCTCCGATATGGAGAACTACGTTGAGTTTGCTGTGCCTAAATTTCTGATGGTCGATGACGGGGATTATCTGGCTATGGTAGAGCCGAGGGTAAAAGCGGCACTGGGAAGAGATTTTAGCGTCTATCGCTCAGATCCGTTTTTTCTGGAGATCTTGCCAAAGGGAATCGATAAGGCGAAACGTCTGGAGGTTCTTTTAGAGATTTTGGAAATTTCCAGAGAGGAAATGATTGCCTGCGGAGATGGATACAATGATCTTTCGATGATTCGTTTTGCCGGGTTGGGTGTAGCCATGGGAAACGCAGTCCTTCCGGTTAGAAATGCAGCAGACTATATTACGGGAACAAACGATGAAGACGGCGTTGCCCAGGTGGTTGAAAAATTTATGCTTTCCTGAGTTAAAATAGTGGACTTTCAAACTTTAATATGCTAAAATGAAAGCGGAATCAAAAGGTCATGCCTTCATGACTTTTGGACCTGATATCTTAATATACCAGTATATGAAGAACCAGGAGAGGAAGCGCGCAATGAATAAAAAAATAAAGACAGAAGCAGTAGATCATCTTTTTCAGGCAATCCTGACGTTGAAGTCACCGGAAGAATGCTATATTTTTTTTGAAGATGTCTGCACAATCAATGAACTGTTGTCTCTGTCCCAGCGATATGAAGTGGCGAAAATGCTGAGAGAGGGAAAGACATACCTTGAGATTGCAGAGAGGACCGGGGCATCAACGGCCACCATCAGCCGTGTCAACCGATCATTAAATTACGGAAATGACGGTTACGATATGGTATTTGCAAGACTGGGAGATAAAAAGGAAGAAACAGAAGAATAGAACGAAAATTAGAGAACAGGCAGACCTCGCAGGGAGCAGCGGGTCTGCCTGTTTAAATTTTAAGAAAGCACGAACCGTCCTTCCAGAGCCAGATACTGATCCAGCATCATTCGGCTGACTCTGGCACCAAAGCGGGTAGCCGGATGATCGGAATAGTACATGGGATCGCTGAAATTCTTGTGCATCATTACGATAACATAAGGGCCGTAAGGGGTAAAAACAATACCGCCGTCATTGCGGCATTCGTCCATACTTCCGCTTTTGGATGCTACCTGAATGGACGCCTCTTCCCCGGTATCTTCTCCGTCCATATAATAGATAGGAAAATCACGAACAATCATAGAATTATAGTGCTGCTTTTTTAGAATCTCAATCATTGCCGCATCGGCCTCGGGGCTGATCAGGGTTCCCTGAGCAAGCCGAATAAAGATGCTGGCGTAATCCCTGGGCGTGGAGGTTCCAAGGCGGCCAAGCCCCTCGCTGTCGAAATGAAGGGTTCGGTGGAGACAGGTACTGGTACAGCCCAGTTTCTGAATGCAGGCATTGATTGTGTCCAGACCAAGATATTCAATGAGCATGTTGGTAGCGGTATTGTCGCTGACAATGATCATCAGGGTGGCGGCATCCTTTACCCGGAGTTTCATGCCGATATCCATAGAATGGACCAATCCGCTTCCGGAAACCATGTGTTGAGGCTCGTATGTTAGAATATCTTCTAAGCTGGCTTTTTTCTGCTCTATCTGATCGAAGAGACAGGCAAGTATGTAGGTTTTGATGGTACTCGCCGTTTCAAAGTCTTCATCCTGATTTATTGCGATTGTATTTCCTTTTAGGTCATCGGCATAAAATCCCATGTGGCCGTCGTAACTTTTCAGTTCAGCGGCGATTCGTTTTTCTAAAGTAAATCTGGAATCCATTCTAAATCCCTCCTCATACTACCTGGCCTGTCAAATGCCCGTACACCAGTGGAAGCAAGCTTACCCTGGTGTA
>CAJFOF010000039.1 GCA_904395885.1 uncultured Lachnospiraceae bacterium | reverse complement strand
GAGCCGTAACTCATTATATCAAGATTTTCATAAAATACAATATGAAATGTTGCATATGCCAGACATGTATGGTAAAATGAACTCGTTTCGTGATATGACAATACTCTGGAGAGTCTCAATGATTTGGGCGCCGAAGGTGTAACACAGGCCATAAGGCCTGTCTATCTCTCAGGCAAAAGGACAGGGCATACAGTAAATGCAATTCGTTCTTACTCTTTGGAGGGCTGATTCTGTCAGCTCTTATTTTTTGTCGTTTTTTGTGGCAGATACCGGGACGTAAGCTGGAATTCCGCCGAAAAAAATCTTAAGAAAAGAGGGTAATTATGTTAGATCTGGTTAAAAGTGCAAACAATTTTCTGTGGAGTTTTCTGCTCCTTGTCATTCTCTGCGGAACGGGAATTTACTTTACCATCCGCCTCCGGTTTATTCAGATTCGGAAATTTTCAGAGGGATGCCGCCTTGTGTTTGGTCATTTTAAACTCCAGGGAACCAAGGAGCGAAACGGAGCCATGACGCCCCTGCAATCTCTGGCAACGGCTATCGCTGCTCAAGTGGGAACCGGAAATCTGACAGGTGCTGCAACAGCCCTGGTCATGGGCGGTCCGGGGGCCATCTTCTGGATGTGGCTGTCTGCCTTCTTTGGAATGGCCACAATATACAGTGAGGCGGCCTTGGCACAGCAGTTCAAGACGGTCAAGGACGGTCAGATTACAGGCGGCCCAGTCTATTATATTAAAGAAGCTTTTCAGGGAGTCTTTGGCAAGATTCTGGCGGCAGCATTTGCCGTTTTTATCATTCTGGCCCTTGGATTTATGGGAAACATGGTACAGTCCAATTCCATCGGAGCCGCTTTTTCAGAAGTGTTTGCGGCTCGCAATATCCAGATTCCCTCTCTGGTAATAGGGATCCTTATTGCAGTTTTTGCAGGCTTCATTTTTCTCGGCGGAACAGAGCGGTTGGCCGCTGTCGTGGAAAAAATGGTTCCCTTTATGGCAGGTATCTACATAATCGGAAGCCTGGTTCTCATCATATTGCATATAACAGAACTTCCCGGTGCGCTCAAAATGATTATTGTCGGCGCTTTTAATCCTCAGGCTGTCACCGGCGGCGCCGCTGGCATTACCATAAGGGAAGCAATCCGGTACGGTGTCGCCAGAGGCCTGTTTTCCAATGAGGCGGGTATGGGTTCTACGCCCCATGCCCACGCCCGGGCAACTGCCAAAAACCCTCATGAGCAGGGATTGGCTGCCATGATCAGCGTTTTTATCGATACCTTTATTATTTTAAATCTGACTGTGTTCTCGATTTTAACCACTGGGGTTCTGGCTAATGGAAAAGAGGGCATTGCCCTTACCCAGAGCGCTTTTACCACTGGATTTGGCTCCTTTGGCGATATTTTCGTCGCTGTCTGCCTGTTTTTCTTCGCATTTTCGACTATCATTAGCTGGCAGTTTTTCGGTTCTATCAATGTAGACTACCTTTTTGGAAAAAAAGCAGTCAAAGTATATTCCGCTCTGGTGATTGTCTTTATCGTTGTCGGTTCTACCCTGAAAGTTAATCTGGTCTGGGAGCTGGCTGACTTTTTCAACGGGCTGATGGTAATTCCGAACGCCCTTGCGTTGATTGCCCTCAGCGGTACTGTCGTAAAGATTATGAAAACCTTCCAAAACAGCAAAAAAAGTGTTGACATGCCAACAAAAGAATGATAGATTTATAGAGTATGCCGCACAGCGAGGTTTACAAGTTCTGCTTACAATTTATGGTGCAGACACCTAAGCTGGCGAGTAATGATAATAGGAGGTGCCTTTCATGTACGCGATTATTGCAACAGGTGGCAAGCAGTACAAAGTAGCTGAAGGCGATATCATTAAGGTAGAAAAGCTTGGCGTAAATGCTGGCGAAACCGTAACTTTCGATCAGGTACTGGCTGTAAACAACGGCGAGCTGACCATCGGATGCCCCACAGTAGCTGGTGCAACTGTTACCGCAACTGTAGAAAAAGAAGGTAAGGGCAAAAAAGTTATCGTTTACAAGTATAAGAGAAAAACTGGCTATCACAAAAAGAACGGCCACAGACAGCTCTATACTCAGGTTAAGATTGAAAAAATCAATGCTTAATGACAAATTATGATTCAGGTAACGGTATTTATAAGAAAAGATGCAGCTTCTTCTGAATCCTGTTATACAGGCATCAGCCTCAGCGGTCACGCCGGTTACGGGGAGAGCGGTCAGGATATTGTCTGTGCTGCAGTTTCAGCGTTGGTGTTTACCACAGCGAATTCGATTGAAGCGTTTACAGAAGATGCATTTAACGGGGAAGCGGATGAAAAGACAGGAACCTTTACTTTTTCCTTCCCTTCTGATATCAGTCCGGAATCGAGTCTCCTGATGAATTCTCTTGTCCTTGGGTTAAAGAACATAGAGGAAGAGTACGGGAGATCATATATTCATATCCGATTTGAGGAGGTGTAGACAAATGTTTAAGATGAACCTTCAGTTTTTTGCTCATAAAAAGGGTGTTGGTTCTACCAAGAACGGTAGAGATTCTGAGTCCAAGAGACTTGGCGCCAAGAGAGCTGATGGACAGTTCGTACTGGCTGGAAACATTCTGTACAGACAGCGCGGAACCAAGATCCATCCCGGCAACAACGTAGGACGCGGCGGCGATGATACTTTATTCGCTTTAGTAGACGGAGTTGTTAAGTTTGAAAGAAAAGGCAGAGACAAGAAGCAGGTTTCTGTTTATCCGAGAGCAATCAACGAATAATTTGAAGGCTTCATACTTAACGGTATGGAGCCTTTTTTATTCTTTTTAGATTCAGAAAGGAATCAGTTGTTTATGTTTGCCGACAGTGCTAAAATATTTATTAAATCAGGAAAAGGCGGTGACGGCCATGTCAGCTTCCGCAGAGAATTGTATGTGGCCAACGGCGGTCCGGACGGCGGTGACGGCGGCCGCGGCGGCGATATCATTTTTGAGGTAGAAGATGGCCTGAACACCCTTACAGATTTCCGTCATGTACGGAAATATATTGCGGAAAGCGGAGAAGAGGGCGGGAAGCGCCGCTGTCACGGCGCCGATGGAAAAGATCTTGTTATTAAAGTTCCAGAAGGCACCGTTATTAAAGAGTTTGAGTCCGGAAAAGTAATCGCTGACATGTCCGGCGAAAACCGCCGGGAGACTATTTTAAAAGGCGGAAAGGGAGGCCTTGGCAACATGCACTTTGCTACCGCCACCATGCAGGTTCCCAAATACGCCCAGCCCGGTCAGCCGGCTCAGGAGCTCTGGGTTCTTCTGGAATTAAAGGTAATTGCCGATGTTGGTCTTGTGGGATTTCCAAATGTCGGAAAATCCACCCTGCTTTCACGGGTCAGCAACGCCCGCCCCAAAATCGCCAACTACCATTTTACCACCTTGAATCCACATCTGGGCGTGGTAGATCTGGGGGACGGAGCCGGATTTGTTATGGCTGATATCCCCGGACTGATCGAGGGGGCATCAGAAGGCGTCGGACTTGGGCACTCATTCCTGAAGCACATTGAGCGCACCAAGGTGCTGATTCATGTTGTAGACGCGGCCTCCACAGAAGGACGGGATCCGGTGGAGGATATTCGTACGATCAATCAGGAACTGGCAGCATATAATCCTGAGCTTCTCACCCGTCCTCAAGTCATCGCCGCCAACAAAATTGATTCCATTTTCAGCGATGGCGATACCGAATCCCCCGTTGAGAGGCTGCGCCGGGAATTCGAGCCGGAAGGAATTCGCGTATTTCCAATCTCTGCCGTGAGTGGAGAGGGCGTAAAAGATCTTCTATACTATGTTCACAGCCAGCTTCAAAATTTAGATACCAAACCGATCATCTTTGAAAAAGAGTACGATATCAGCATGAAAGCTGCGGAAAATCTTCCGTATTCTGTCGAGAAGGCCGAAGATGGTGTTTATGTCGTAGAGGGGCCAAAAATCGAAAAGATGCTGGGCTATACCAATCTGGATTCGGAAAAGGGATTTGAATTCTTCCAGAAATTCCTGAAAAACACCGGTATTCTGGAGGATCTGGAAAAAGCCGGCATCCAGGAGGGCGATACCGTCCGGATGTATGGCCTGGAATTTGATTACTATAAATAATTATTTGATACAGGGCCTGAGGACAGGCCTGGAGGGAAAAAATGACGAGTAAACAGAGATCCTATTTAAAGGGACTTGCCATGGAAATGGATTCCATCTTTCAGATTGGGAAATCCAGCCTGACCCCTGAAGTAACTGACGCTGTCGAAGAAGCTTTGCAGGCCAGAGAATTAATTAAAATCACTGTACTGAAAAGTTGTCTGGACGATATCCATGTTCTGGCTCAGACTCTTGCAGAACGGACCCGCTCAGAAGTAGTTCAGGTAATTGGCAGAAAAATTGTTTTGTATAAACCTGCAAAAGACGAAAAGAAAAGAAAAATTGTCCTTCCATAGGAGGTTATATGTCCAAAATCGGAATCATGGGAGGGACTTTTGATCCCATTCACAATGGACATTTGCGGCTGGCCCGACAGGCATATTATGAATACCGACTGGATCTTATCTGGTTTATGCCTACCGGCCATCCGCCTCACAAAAAAGATCACCAAGTTACAGACTCCGCTGTTCGCTGTGAAATGGTAGAAGCTGCAATCGCCGGATATCCCTATTTCCAGTGTTCAGATTTTGAAGCAAAGCGCAGCGGAGATACCTATACCGCGCAAACTTTGCGGCTTCTCCGGCAAGAATATCCCAAAGAAGAATTTTACTTTATCATTGGCGCAGATTCTCTCTATGAGATCGAAAACTGGTATCATCCGGAGCAAGTCATGGCACAGGCGGTTCTTTTGGTTGCAGGGCGCAACTATCGCAAATCCCACAGAGATATGTCGGAGCAGATTGCTTTTCTAAAAGAAAAGTATGGAGCGAAAATTTATCTCCTCCACTGTGATGTCTATGACGTCGCATCCGCACAAATCCGCACAATGGCTTCAGAAGGTTTATCCATCCGGCCCTATGTTCCAGAACCCGTGTTGGAATATATCAAAAAACACCGTCTTTACCAATATCAGGAGGTTTCCATGAACAGTTCTTTTTCACCAGACCAAGTAACGCTGTACCGCAAGCGTCTAAAATCCAAGCTGGCTCCCATGCGCTACGAGCATTCTCTTTCCGTATCCTATACCAGCATGTGTTTGGCTATGTATTACGGTTACGACATCAGCAAAGCAGAAATCGCCGGTCTTCTCCACGACTGCGGCAAGCGTTTTTCTGATGATATCATTTTGAAAAAGTGTCTGCAGCATAAAATACCTTTAACCGAAGAACAACGCCTGGCCCCGGCTGTCCTTCATGCAAATTACGGTGCGTGGCTGGCAGAACATAAATACGAAATCCATGACCAAGATATCCTGAACGCCATCCTTTACCACACAACAGGAAGACCAGAGATGTCTATGTTGGAAAAAATCGTCTATATCGCAGACTATATTGAACCACGCCGCTATAAGGCTTCTAATTTGCCAGAAATGCGCCGCCTGGCATTCTGTGATCTTGATGAAGCTCTCTATCAGATTTTAAAAGGTACGCTGGAATACTTGGGGCAAAAAAAGGCTTCAGCAGATCCTATGACCTGCCAGGCATACGAATATTACGCTGCGCTCAGAGACACAAAAACACCTCAGGAGACAATTGCCAGAAAGGATGTATAAAAATATGGAACAAACAAAAGAAATGGTCAAAATAGCCTATTCTGCTTTATCAGAAAAAAAAGGCGAGGACATTACTATCATTGATATTCATGATATTTCCGTCTTAGCAGACTATTTTATCATTGCCAGCGGTGCGAATCAGCATCAAGTCCAGGCAATGGCCGACAGCGTAGAAGAGCAGTTAGGAAAGGCTGGATTTGAGTATAAGCAGATAGAAGGTTACGATTCCGCCAACTGGATTCTAATGGATTACAGAGACATCATTGTTCACGTTTTCTGCCGGGAGGACCGTCTGTTCTATGATTTGGAGAGAATATGGCGCGACGGAAAAACCATTGTTGATATAGAAAATCTGTAAGTAGAATTGAGTGTGTTGATAGGGCTATAGTAGGAGAGCTGCCGGCTCAAATTTACATAAAAATATTATGTAAATTTGAGCCGGCAGCTTTTCTGATCTTTAATAGGCAATCTGTCTGCCTGTCACATCATGCGAATCAATCCAACCACTTTACCCAAAATTTTTACCTGATCCACAATAATCGGATCCATAAAGTCATTCTCCGGCTGAAGGCGATAGTGGCCGTTTTCTTTATAGAAACGTTTAACAGTAGCAGAGTCATCCAAAAGCGCCACAACGATTTCTCCATTTTCCGCGCTGCTTTGCTGAGCAACTATGATCTGGTCCCCATCCAAAATTCCGGCATTAACCATACTGTCTCCTTTGACTCTCAGCATAAACGTCTCGGCATTCGGAAGTACCTCCGTAGGAATAGGAAAGTAATTTTCGATATTTTCCTGTGCCAGTAAAGGCTGTCCTGCCGCCACAGCCCCTAGCAGCGGCACGTTGGTAACTTCCCGTCTCGTAAGATTAAAACAGTCATCCAGGATCTCAATGGTACGGGGCTTGGTAGGATCCCGGCGGATATAGCCATTTTCCTCCAATGACTCAAGATGGGAATGGACTGATGAGGTAGACTTCAAATGAACCGCCTCACAGATCTCCCGAACTGCAGGCGGATATCCTTTTTTCAAAATTGTCTCTTTAATATATTCTAAAATTTCCTGCTGCTTTGCAGTGATTTTTCCGTTTGCCATCAGGTAACCTCCCAAACTGTCATAGAATCATTAACTGGTATTATAGTACCATATGTTTCCTGAAAATGCAAACATTTGTTTGGCTTTTTTTGAAAAGGAATTGACAAACATGTGTTTGGGTAGTATAGTAATAACTATCAAGAGAACATACGTTCACGCCATTGTTTTGCGGTAAGAGGGGAGAGAAGTATGAGACAGAAAAAATTGTACTTATTATTGTGGACTTTTATATTGATACTGGGTGCCAGCCTTATCGTTACGATTAAGCTCAATATTTTTGCCAAGGAACCTGAAACCCCTGATTATATTCCATATTACAAAAGTGTCTTGTTAGAAGAAGGAGACAGTCTCTGGTCACTGGCTGCAGAATACAGTTCAAGCACACCTTACACCACAGCAGAGTATATCTCGCAGTTGCGAAGCATAAATGGCCTGTCAGATGATACGATCCATACCGGATGTTACCTCACGATTGTCTATTATGAAAAAGTACAGGACAATCCCGATTAGCAACATCGAAAACAAACAGAGAAAACTGGCGGAGAACTCCTTTTTGAAAGACTTTCTCCGCCAGTTATAAATCTCTGATTACTCACATTTACAGTTCATCATCACTTATATCATCGTTGTCTTCATCTGAATCGTTTCCCGGATAACGCGAACCGCTGTAAAATTCTTTTCCTACCACGTTTCTGCGATGTCTGGATTCTTCTACCAGTTCAGAAAGCAGCGTCCTGATTTCCCTGGGTCTTGCGATATTTGCCAGCCTTATCTCTGGGGTTTTATCCACTTTTGCCGAAATACGCAGAGTGCCGGTTCCAAAAAGCTTTCCAGCCAGACTCTGTTCCATTGTAATATCAACGATACGGTAAAGCAACGTCTCATCCACTACGGTTTTGAGCAATCCCCTCTCAATGATCAATCGATCGTTGGAAATTGAGTATTTCGTAAATGTCCACGGAAACCAAAGAATATGCTTCCGATCCTTCCAAATTGTATCTGTTCCATGATTGTTCGATGCCATAATATTTCCCCTTTCGCACTTTAATCTTTTCGCAGCTTTACAGCGTTTCTTGCGCTTCTTCGACGCTCATCCTCCAAAGCTGCATAATGTTTTTTCGTAGTATTGACGTCACTGTGCCCCAGTACGTCTGCAACCAGATAAATGTCTCCGGTTTCACGGTAAAGATTTGTGCCATAGGTACTACGCAGTTTATGCGGAGTAATCTTTTTTGTCGGAGTGACAATTTTCGCATACTTTTTTACCAGATTTTCGACACTGCGTACCGCCAGCCGCTTTCTCTGCAGTGAGAGAAAGAGTGCGTCTTCATGGCCCTTTTCCGGGATCACATGTTTTCGCTCTTCCAGGTAATCCATTAGAGCGTCTTCGACTTCCTGCCCGAAATAGACCGTTACCTCTTTTCCTCCCTTTCTGTGAATCCGGATTCCTCCATTTTTAAAGTCTACATCATTTAAATTTAATCCCACGCACTCGGACACCCGTATCCCGGTTCCCAGTAAGAGTGTGAGAAGTGCTAAATCCCGAACTTTCGTTTTTTCGTGGAATGCTCTCTGTTTCTCTGTAAGTTTCTCTCCCTGCTCGACTTCATCAAGCAGAAGAGCCACCTCATCTACATCCAGACGAATAATTTCTTTATCATGAAGTTTCGGAAGCTGAACGAGAGCAGCAGGGTTGCTTGTCAATTTCTGTGACCTATAAAAATAATTATAAAAGCTCTTAAGAGACGAAATCTTTCTCATAATTCCGCGTTCACGGTTCATAACTTCCTGGCCCTGTCCGTTATACCGATATTTAAGGAATTCCATGTATTCTTCAATATCTGTAGAGGTAATCCGATCCAGATCGTCCAACCGGATATCTTTTATATTCTTGGAACGGAAGAGCGGATTTTCTTTCTGAAGAAATTGGAAAAAAACTCCCAAATCATAGGCATAAGCAATTCGCGTTCTTGATGATGTTCTTGGTTCAATTCCTCTGAAAAAATCAGAGCAGAAGAGTGGGAGCCCCTTTATTAATTCCCTTAAATGCTTAATATTTTCAATATCTTTTTGATCGTGATATGAGAGGGAAGCCATTGGTCATTCCTCCTTCCATCCATTCATTTTACTGGCCTGTATCGCATGAAACATCCGGATTTTGGCTCCACGATTTTCCAGCTCCAACCGTTTTGTCAAATTTTTAACATACTCACGTTTCGTATGGCCATCAACCGGGCAGGGATTTTTACAAACCGGGAGCTGATACTTGTTTCGGAAACCTATAATTTCGGCTTCTGATACATAGATCAGCGGTCTAATCACCCAAAGATCCATTTTGTCCAGATACATTTTCGGTGAAAAAGAATGAAAACGGCCTTCATATAGAAGAGACAACAACATGGTTTCAATTACATCATCTTTGTGATGGGCATATGCAATTTTATTGCATCCTAATTCCTTTGCCTTTTGATTTAACGCACCTTTACGCATTTTGGCACACAGAGAACAGGGATTTGATTCCTGGCGTGTCTCAAACAATATTTTCCCGATATCAGTAGAAACTATCGTATATGGAAGTGAAAATCGTTCACAAAGGCTTTTAACCGGTTCAAGATCCAAATTGCCAAATCCTAAATCTACAGTAATTCCGGTCATATAAAATTTTTTAGGGTAAAATTCTTTTAAGCTATTCAGTGCATATAATAAAGCCAGACTGTCTTTGCCGCCGGAAATACCGACAGCAATATGGTCGCCGTCATCAATCATCTGATATGTATCAATAGCTTGTCTGGTTAAACTGAGCAATTTTTGCAGTTTCATGAGAGTAGAAGTTCCTCCTGTCAACTATTCGCGAAAGAATAGTTTAACGCATAGTTAAGCCAATTCTAATCTATTTTACCATGAATTGACTGTCAAAGTCAAATTTGCCGTAGATCTTGCTTCTTGATCTTAGGCAAAATAAAAGGACAGCTCTCCATGGCTGTCCCTATTCATTGAATCAATCTAATTATTAATTGTTGGCTAATCCGATTAAGCGATATGTAGATGTTCCTTAATTTTTTTCACATCCATTCGTAAGTTTATAAGTTCCAGCTCCATAGCCTCCCGTTTTTTCTCCATAAGAAGTGCTTCATCCAAACGCTGCTTTAAAAAATCGTGGCCCTCACCTATAATATCAATCTTTCTGCTAATGTCATTTTCCAGAGTGACTTTTAGCTTTTGTATCTCACTTGACAGCCGCAGATCCATAGAGCGCATATCCTTCCTCACGGATTGCACTTCCTGTTTCACAGACTGCATATCATCGGTTAAATAATCCAGTTTTTCGAGGATCAATTTCTCTGTATCCGTCATCTCTAAATCTTCCCTCCTCAAGATCTTATAATTCCTGCACCAAAAATCTGATAAACGAAACCTGCTATTATTGTACTTAAGAAAAAATAAAAATTCAAGTATTGACATGGTTTATCTATCGTCCTTTTTAATATATAAAAAGAACAGCCGCAAACTGTTCTTTTTATAACCTATTCGCCTTAAAACACTATGATGATTGTCCAGGTCCTGTATATAGAGGGGCATCGCTGACACCAGGGCCGACATTTTCAGATTCAGAAGAAGGCGACGACTCTCCATCACTTGTACCCGAATGGATAATTCCCGGACCGCTTTGCTCAGATTCGCCCGGAGCAGGAAGCCCTGCGCCAGGTCCCTCTTCCGCAGGTTCTGTAGATGCTCCTGGGCCGTCGGGCTGTGTCTGTTCAGGAGCCATAGGAGAAACCGGCCCCTCAGAAGCATCCGTTTCTTCTTCCGTCTCTTCTGTATTCTCTTCCGTGCTCTCCTCCTGCGACTCTTCTGTCGATTCCTCGGTTGACTCCTCAGAAGATTCTGCTACCGTTTCTGATTCTGTCTCTGCAGAGGTCTCTGCTGGCTGTTCAGCCGGCTCAGTCTTGGCAACAGTCTCCTGAACAGTATTTTCTGATTGACCGCCTCCGTCCGAAGAGCCTTTTTCCGGACTCCCTTCATAAACAAAACCAGGAATTTCTCCTTCCTCATATATCCCGGAAACTTCTGAAATATGATTACTGATTTCTCTTACAGAAGAGGGAACTGTGTAACCGGCAGCCGCATCACCATACAAGAAATTATGGAGAGCAGCCACATTGGATTCTAATGTCATGGGGATAACGCAATCCTTTTTATTGATGCGTGTCGTTGTCTTGGCAAACGGGAATCCGGCTGTCATCCCAATTTCATATTTAGATATATCTTTCGCGATGGGAATCAAATCCTCTGCGCCTATACTGGTCGATAGCTGAGGCAGAACACTCATAATAATGCTCGTAAGCGTTGCCGCATCCGCCTGTTTTGCTTTTTCCAGGGCCAGTTGAACTACCTTTCTCTGACGTTCCGTACGGTTAAAATCCGTATCCATCAGCCGCAGTCTGCTGTAGGCTACGGCCTGTACGCCGTCTAGATGATTCATACCGGCATGTTCCAACTGGTAAGAGCCTATCCCTGTAGAATTTACAGTTTCCGTAATAAACGAATTAATCTGGGCAAATTCTGCATCTGTGATTTCCAGGTCAATTCCACCTAACAGATTAATCGCATCAGCCACCGCCTTCCAGTTAAAGGTAGCATAATCGTCTATCTGGATATCTAAATTTCGTTCCAGAGCAGCGATCGCCTGCTCATGGCCTCCCAAAAAATATGCCTCATTAATTTTATCGTAACTGCCATCCTCGTCAATTTGAAGGTACGTATCTCTGTAAACAGAAATCAACCTTGCCTCTTTCGTTTTCTTGTTAATACTACAGATAATTTCTACATCAGACAAGGCACCTTTCTCCAAATTGCCGCTTCTGGAATCTACGCCAAAAACCGCTATGTTCCAGTACCCGTCTCTCGTCTTCCACCATCTCTGGAAAAATAGAAAACCAATCAAAGCCGCAATTACGATCAGAACCGTTATCAATATTTTCCGTTTTTTATTTTTTCTGCCGGTCTTTCTCCCCCTGGGGCTTCCGCCCGATGGCGACGCCTTCCTGTTCCCCCGCGAAGTTTCAGTTCTTTCCTGATAGTCTCCTCGCCTTCGGCTGGGCTGCTTTTTCCGACTCCGCATGCGCTGGATCTCGTCCAAATCTTCGTCCTCTTCCCACTCTGATGCTATTCTTCGCCCTTCTTTTTCCTGGCGATACCGGTCACGGTTCTGAGACTTCTCTGTCCTGCCATTTATATGAGTTTCGCGACGATTTGCACTCCTGTAAAGACTGTCTTCCCTATGATCGTTCTCAGCAAAATCGTTTGTATATCCATCATCGTAATCCTCATCCAGATAAAACTCTTCAAAGTCATCCTCTTGTCTTTCTCGATAGCGCATGGTAAAAATTCCTCCCAAATTGTGATCTTATGAAATCAGTCCAGCAAATTTCTGTAATAGGGCCAATCTGCTTCCATAACTTTCAGCGTAACGTTATTTACAGCCGTACTGGACTCATGTATAACCAGCATCTGACCATTCTCCGCCCATTCTAAAAACATAACCACATGAGCACCGGTCCCTGTTTTTAAGACAATATCTCCCGGCTGTAACTCTTCCCGTTTGATCGGTCTGCCGCAAAGTGCCAAACTGCTGGTACTCTGTCCTGCCAAAGGTTCTCCGGTGACAGACCAGTACACCCAGTTAATCCAGCCGGAACAATCCAGCCCTTTCAATATTCTTCCATCAACATCCGATTCAACCAATGTCCCGAAAGAGTTCCCCTCATAACCTGGCGCGGAGGCTTTTCCGCCCCAATAGTAAGGAATCTTTCCTACAGAAGAAAGGGCAAACTGAACAATCTCCCTGCGCTCCTGAGACAGGCCGTCAGGCAGGCCATCCATATATTCCTGTATTTCTTCCGCAGAAAGGGCATCTCTCATGTGGATTGAAGAAATGCTCAAACCGTATTGTTGATACCAGTCCTGACCGGCAATTTCTCTTGCCGCCTGAAGCGTCTCCTCATTCCATCCACTCCATCTCTGGGTTTCCTCCTCGCCAGTCTCCGTTTCTTCTAAGTTCGCAGGAGCGGCGTTTCCGATCTTGTCGATGGTTGGCAAGCCCTTGCTTTCATCAAGCCTTAATACGCGAATAGAAATATTCAAGTCCACATGGCCAGGACAGTTACCGACAGAGGTTGTCTGATTCGATTTTTCGATAGCAGCCGGCTTCTCTGAGCTTGCTTCTGATAGATCTTCGCCTTCTTCCACAGCCCTCTCCAGAGAAACCTCTGCAGCCAGATTCGTTTCTTCTGTGCTATTTGCATTTCCGGGAGTTGCGATTGCTTCCTCCCCAGGCCCCACATGATCCCATTGAGTCGGGTCAACCGTGCTTTTCCGAATCGTCTTGGCTATTGGCTCCTCCTCTTCGTTGGTCGCAGCCTCTGTGCTGCCAATCAGATCGTCCGGCTCCTTATGAAATTCTGATTCTCCGCTAGATTGCAGGGATTCCGGTCGCTGCTCTGTTTCCTCTGTATTAGAATCACGTTCCAATATCTCTGTCTCTTTGGAAGTTTCCGATGCAATCTCTCTGCTGTCAGAGAGATTGGCAGACACTGACAGCTCTTCTTCCTCCTGTTCTGCCAAAAGCTCTTCCTCCGTTTTATTCAGGCAGCCATCACAGTAATAAACATCACTCATGGACACAGTATAGCTGTGAGATGCTTCCCATAACTGCTCTGAATAGTTCTCGAACAGTTCTGTGTCCATCGGATCCGTCATGTATGTATAGACGCTGGCCATTGACAAAATATCTTTTACATTGGAATAACTCCTCAGAGGTGTTCCATCCCCATTGTAAAAAGAAATATTGACTTTTTTCCAATCGCTTATGACCCATGTACTGGGATCATCCGGATCCTGCCCACTGTCACTAGGATTATATCTGCCGTAAACAGAAGAAGCGTCTTTTCCTAATTGTGAAGCCATAGCCGAAGGTTTCGTCTCAGCTAAATCATAAATCGAACCGATCCATTCCGATTCCTTCACAGTCAAATCCTGATAAACCTGCCCTGCATAGCTTTCCATCACATTTGACTGATCTGCTCCCTCTGGAAAGTAGTAGGCAAGATTTAACATGGTGAGGGACGGCTCATAAATTTCTTCCACGATTGTTTCTGTCTCAGCGGCTGCCTGCTGAATCGTTTCCTCAGTTTCTTTGACATTAGATACCTCATCCGTTGTCGTCTGAGCCTGCTCCTGCTGATCAAGAGGGGACTGATAATTTTCTGCCAAATTCGCTGTTACAAGGCCTAAAACAGTTAAAATAATAGCCGAAGCTGCCTGTCCTTTATTATTTAATATCTTCTTGAAAGTCTTTGGGTTCCAAATTGCCATGTAAAATTGTACCGCCTTAAATCAAATTATGTCCAACAGGCACCATAGCGTCAATATACAGGGGCATACATCACCCAAGACGTATCTCCCCTGTACACTCGACCATAATAGTATAGCATAAGCAACCAAATAATAACAGCGTGTATTTTTTACAAAATATTTAAGATTTTGCAACACAACATGCCGTATATCTCCATCAAAAAAGCCAGTTTCCACGAATATGAAAACTGGCTTCCTATTAAACGGATGAAATGTCAGCGGTTTTTCCACTGCTCCTTAGCCTTTGCAAAATCAATGATCAGTTTTACAGTCCCGTCAAATCCCAATGTGCTGCTGTTGACACAAAGATCATAACTCCGGGCATCGGACCATTTTTTGCTGGAATAGTAATTGTAATAGCTGGAACGCTTCTTATCGGTCTTGATCATAATATCGCGAGCCTTTGCCTCGTCAACATTATACATTTTCATCAGATGTTTAATCTTGTCTGGCTCATCTCCGCTGATAAACACAGTGGCCACATTCGGATAATCTGCAAGAGCATAATCCGCACATCTTCCTACAATTACACAGGATTCCTCATCCGCCAGCTTCTTAATCGTGTCAAACTGAGCGAGAAATACTTTATGATTAATAGGCATATCCATATAAGCCGAAGTCGTATACCCCAGAGAATACGTGTCCATAACCAGTGAGTACAGAAAACTGCTGGTAGGCTTTTCATCATGAGTTTCAAAAAGTTCCTGACACAGACCACTGTTCTTGGCAGCCAGAGACAGCAACTCCTTATCGTAGCATTTAATACCAAGCTGTCTGGCAATTTCCTGTCCAATCTGACGCCCGGCGCTCCCACATTGCCGTCCAATTGTAATAACTAAGTTTCCATTCATAGTTCTCTCTCCTTTCGCCCACACACTGCCGCCAAACAAATGCAGTCTTATTTTGTTATATTATACTACAAAGTTCATTAAAAGTATATATAAACTGTAAAAAATATCAAATATATGCTATTTTTTAACAATTGCCGTAATTTGTCATAACAGTTCAGGCACAGGGCAGCTAGGCTAACCTTTCCAGGAGAGTTGCAAAATACTCGGGCAGCGGTGCCGAAAATTCCATATACTCTCCGGTTCTGGGGTGAACAACCCCCAGGATGCCGGCATGGAGTGTCTGCCCCTCCAATCCCGGAACCGGACATTTTGCAGGACCATAGACCGCATCCCCCAAAAGCGGATGACCAAGACTGGCCATATGGACACGAATCTGATGCGTCCTGCCTGTTTCCAGACGGCACTCGATAAACGTATAGCCATTCAGTCGACGCAGAACCTGATAATGAGTGATGGCTGGCTTGCCATTTTTATAATTGACCGCCATTTTCTTTCTATCTGTCGGATGACGGCCGATAGGGGCATCCACCGTCCCCTCATCGTCTTTCAGATTGCCGTGGACGATTGCATAATACTTTCTGGTTATCGAATGAGCCTTGAGCTGGGCGGCTATCGACTGGTGGGCCTGATCGTTTTTGCAGACGATCAATACCCCCGTAGTATCTTTGTCAATTCGGTGAACAATTCCAGGGCGCAGCACACCGTTGATCCCCGAAAGATTTCCCCGGCAGTGATCCATCAGCCCATTGACCAGCGTGCCGGTATAGTGGCCTGCCGCCGGATGAACCACCATATTTTTCGGCTTATTGACCAGCAGAATGTCCTCGTCTTCATATAAAATATCTAAGTCCATAGGCTCTGCGGCAATCTCCGGTTCCACGGCCTCCGGCAGATCCACCAGAATCCGATCCCCTTCATTTACCTTATAGCTTCCCTTTATGGGAGCTCCTTCTACCAGAACCAGGCCGTCTTTCAGCAGCTTTTGAAGGTAGGAGCGTGACACATTGCATACTCCTGCCAGATACTTATCGATCCGGATGTCCTGTTCCTCCTCCTCAACCAGAAATTCCCGTCTCAAGACTCTGACTCCTTTCTGGAATGGTGTTTGGCAGAAAAGGAAAAGACTTCCAATTCTTCCTCTTTATAATACCAGAGCATCAAAATCAGAGACAGGGCCGCAGCGCTGGTAACGTAAATATCGGCCACATTAAAAATCGGAAAGTTAATCAGAGAAAAATACAGAAAATCGACCACATATCCCTGGCTAAGCCTGTCAATCATATTGCCTACAGCTCCGGAAAACAGAAGAACCAGACAGGCCATCAGCGGTAAATACCGTCTCCTGGCCGGCATTTTCACTAAAATATAACCTACAAAAATAAGGACAACAGCCGTTATGACAAACAGAAACCCCTGCCGTCCCTGCAGGATACTGAAAGCTGCCCCACGGTTTTCTGAATAAAGCAGTTCAAAGACTCCGTCTATTATCGGCTTCCCCGGCTGATCCTTCAGATACTGCACTGCCAGGCTCTTTGTCCACTGATCTAATAGAATCAAAATGGCAGAGCTGATCAGGAACCCTGCCACCTGTTTGATTTTGGTATTCATCGGATAATAGCCTCCAACCCCAGCTTCATTTCGCCCTCAGTAACATTTCTGTCTATACAGGCTTCTCCCAAAGTTTTCAGCAAAATGAACTTAATCGTACCGCCATCCATTTTTTTATCGTGTTTCGTCGCCTGAATTACTTCCTGAACTGCCAGACCTCCGGTCTCTACAGGAAGACGGTATTTCTCCAGAGTCTCACAGACTCCCCTCATATCATCTTCTGTCAAATCCCCTCTGCTGACACTGATTGCACATGCCGCTACACATCCCAAAGCGACACAGTGCCCGTGGAGAAGGGTGAACCCTTTCAGCTTTTCTATCGCGTGTCCCAAAGTATGACCAAAATTAAGAAGGGCCCGCTCCCCCTGCTCTCTCGGATCTTTTTCCACTACGTCCCGCTTGATTCGATTGCTTTCCAGAATCATCGTCTCACAATCAGCCAGATTGCGGCCATTGATTGATGCTGCCCGGTCTGCCAGCCAATTATAATAGTCCCGGTTCTTAATCAGTCCGTGTTTGATGACCTCCCCCATTCCAGAGGCAAACTGCTCATCATCCAAAGTTTTTAATGTTGACAGGTTCGTATATACCAGCCGCGGCATATGGAAGGCACCTACCATATTTTTATAAGAGTCGAAATCCACACCGGTTTTTCCGCCAATGCTGCTGTCAACTTGAGAGAGGAGAGTCGTTGGAATCTGAATAAATGAAACTCCGCGCAGATATGTAGCGGCTGCAAAACCGCACAGGTCTCCTGTAACTCCGCCTCCGAGAGCCACCAGCATATCGCCTCTCTCAAATTGCTTTTGTATCAGAAATTCATATAGTTCTCTGACCGTGTCCAGATTTTTATGATCCTCCCCGGCCGGAAATATGAACATGGAAACCATTTTGCTGCACTCAGACAGAATATCAAAGACTTCCCGCCCATAGAGATCGGCTACGTTGGAATCTGTCACGATGCACAGCTTTTTGGAAGTGGAATTTAGTAAAGAAACCTCCTCCTTCAGACGCCCGAAATCAGGCTCCAGGACTATATCGTAAATTGGCTTTTGATGCCGGTCATGTACGGTTAATCTCCCAGCCATATCATGCTCCTTTCTGCTTTTGTCTCTTAGCAATATCGATCTACTGCAATAAACAGCCGCCCCTTTTTTGTCTCCGTCTCCACTCCCCGGTACGCAAACTTTCCCAAACCACGGACGGAGACAACATCCCCCTCTTTCAGTATCTGGCTGTTGGAAAGAGCCAGGCGGCCATTTACAAATACTTTTTCCCCTTCAATATAGGGCGTCATTTTCGTTCTGGAAGATCTCCATACCAGGGCCAGCACACAGTCCAGACGAAGGGACGCTACGCTTCCGCTGATCCTTTCAAACCTCGGTGCAATCTTCAATTCCTCTGCCGGAACCCGAGAAAGTGTCAGATTGGTTCTCCCGACTGAATGGATCTCGCGGCACAGATAATCGGCCATATCTTCCATGCAGAACATATGACAGGCTTTTCCCTCAATCAATATGTCTCCAATCTTGTCCCGCTCAATTCCCAGATTCATCACTGCCCCCAAATAATCTCTATGGGTCAGTTCCTGAGCGAAGCGCAGGTTTACCGGCTGGGCCAAAAGACAGACAAAAGGAGCTTCCATAAGCGATTCCTCATAAGAAGGAAGAAAGCAAACAACCTTTCTCTCCGCCATCTCATAACCGCCGGTCAATTCATAGCGAACCGGCGGAAGAGAAGGGACCAGGGACAGAAATATTGTCTGCTCATTCAGTGTCAAAAAATCTGTATGCACCGGAACATCCCGCTCATAACAAATACGGGCAAGCTCCCCGATTCTTTTCCGAAATAGTAATTCTTCTTTTTCCATAAGGCTGCAACTCCATCCTCTTATACCATTACAGATGGATATTGAGCCCGCCGGCCCCAAGGCCGCCACCCGTCAAAAGATCCTGAAAATCTCCCGAGAGCTCCACAGAATCCGGTGTGGCAATAAAAATATAGCTGGAAATCTTCTGCAGATTTCCTCTCATTGAATAAGTGGCTCCTGATGTAAAATCAATAATTCTCTGAGCCACCTCCGTGTGAATTCCTTCCATGTTAAGAACCACAGCTTTACCTGACAGCAGATAATCGCAGATTTCTTTGGAATCTTCCATGGAGGTTGGTTTGATCATCGTTACTTCCATACTCCGACGCATCGGAACCACTTTCCCGGTGTTGCGGTTTGTCCCCATAAAACGAGGCCTGGCAGCCGGTTCTTCCTCCTCTTCTTCCTCCTCATTCCGGCCGCTTCTGGAAAACACAGAACGCCTCGCCGGCTTCTCATCCTCATAATCATCGTCATCTAAAAAGTAATCGTCATCATCTTCTTCGTTGAGACGGGTCAGTTCCATCAGTTTGTTCAACAGGCTCATGCTAATTCTCTCCTATCCTTTTTATTCAGCGGGCGCCGAAAATGCTTGTCCCTACACGGACCATAGTTGCGCCTTCTTCGACGGCCACCTCATAATCCCCGGACATGCCCATGGAGAGCACACCCATAGTAACATTATCAATGTTTTTACTTTTGATGTCAACAGATAATTGATATAATTCCTGAAAAACTTTTCGATTTTCTTCTGGATTTTCGACAAATGGAGCAATTGTCATCAATCCCTTCACAGATATATGAGAAAGAGAAGCAATTTCTCGGACTGCCGCCTCCACTTCTTCTGTAAAGAAACCAAATTTACTTTCTTCCCGGGCTACATTTACCTCTAAAAGCACCGGCACAAGGATTCCCATTTTCACGGCATCTTCTTCAATTTGCCGCGCCAGGCGCAGAGAGTCCACGGAATGAATCAGAACAGCTTTTCCAATCACCTGACGAACCTTGTTTCGCTGAAGATGGCCAATCATATGGAACCTGGCGTTATCCGGCATCTGCGGCCCTTTTTCCAAAATTTCCTGAACCTTATTTTCTCCGAAATCTCTGGCCCCAGCTTCGTATGCTTCCCTTAACAGTTCTATTGGTTTTGTTTTGCTGACTGCAATGAGGGTCACTTCCTCAGGTTTTCTTCCGACCCGCGCGCAGGATTTCTCGATATTTGCTTTTACTTCCAAGTACTTCTCGTTTACCATAATTTCCTCCCTGATATCTGGCTATTGGTAGATCAGCTTACCTTCCTCAACGGTACTGGCATCCAGCACAATATGGTCATAAACCGACAGTCCGTAGTCCATGTTTTTCCGCACAACGTAATATTCGTTGTTGGACGCCAGAATATCGATCTGCTTGAAGACGGTATATCCTTTGTTCATATTATACACGCCTTCCAAAGTCGCCTTCGCCCCGATCTGATACCGCTCTGAAGATTCCGGCTTTACTATGTAATCCCCCGCAGTAAATCCAGTCTCCCCGCCATCCTCTATATAATAATAGTCTTCCGTTTCATAGTACAAAGTAGTCGGCGTAAACACCACTGAGGTGCCGTTTTCCGAATAAATCTCCTTTAAAAATCCGGATTCCGTCGAATCTCCTCCTGTGTCAAGATATTCTTTGGGAACCAGATAAAACTCCTTTTCCGTGACAGCCGAAATTGGGATTTTCAGTCCATCTACTTTATCTGTGACAATCTCAAACTCAACAAAACGGTCTGATAAAAATTCTACCATATATTTATTAAAATCTATTTGTCCGTAAGAAGCGCCGTCGGCTCCTGTGATAACCGAAAAATCCCCTGAAATCGTCAGATCCGTCCCTTTGAATGCCACCTCCAACGTCTCTTCCCCGCTGTAACGGCTGATATCCTCGTCGCTCATAGGAAAGACAATACTCCAGTTATCTGAAACCGCTACTTTATAAGCCGCTCCCCCGTTTTCTACCGTATCTCCGGCTCTGAGAATTGTACTCTTATAGTTGCTCCTGTCAAACATAGACGCCTCTACCTGAGAGGGTTCAACATCTTCAAAAGAATCGATCGCATAAGAAATCGTCCCCGCCTGGTCTGCCCTGACCTGGGTAAAAGAGATCCCCGCAGCTTCCATAGCTGCCAGGCTGTCGGCTGTATCAAAGTTTGCATATTCCAACACCAGGGCATCCAGCGAATATTTTGTATCGTACACTGTGCTGAAATGATCCTCATCAAAATTCATATTAAACGAGGATAGCTGCTTTTTTATATTCTCCAGATTCTCCGTGCTGAGAGTCTGATCGCCAGAATTCTGCTGCAGATAGGCGGCCATCTCATTCGTCTCGTCAATTGAATACACCGTTGTCCCCACGGAAGCTCTCCGCCCCTCCCGGACATAATAATTAATGGTGCCGGCACGGTCTGTATATTTCACTACCTCATCTCTCAATATCAGGCCTGTATACTCCTGATCATTGACAATTCCGCCCTCCACCACTTCGTAGAACTGGATCTTCTCTTTCTTCAAATACGTATATACGCTGAAACTCATATAAACAAAGATCAACGCAAAAATAATCATGCCAATATTAATATTGAGAGGCTTTCGATAGCGTATGATTTTGCTGCTTTTCTTTTTCTTTTTTGCTGCCATAAAAAAGCCTCCTTTCCTTCCTTGTATTATAGGAGAAAACCCCAAAAAGTGCAAGCAAAAAGGAATGACACGATTTTCGTACCGCAAAAAAGGGAAGACATTGCGTATAACAGCAATATCTTCCCGGAAGATTGAAGTTTCTGTCATTGAAGCATCAATTTCAATATTTCTGTATCAGTCTCTTTCATTCCCTCTTTTGCCATAAGTCCGATACATTCCACTGTTTTTTCTACACTGTCTTTGACAAGGCCCTGACCTGGGCCGAATACGTGTCCATCCTTGGCTAAGGAATACGCCATAATCGCTGCATCCACTGCAGAAGCGATTTTGGCTGCACAGGAAGGTTTTGCACCGTCACAGACAATCCCGGACACATTTGCCAGGGTATTGGTAATTGTCCTGCAAATAACATCGTAAGTTTCTCCGCAGAGATAAGCGATTGCCGCCCCGCTTCCGCATGCCGCCCCTACTGCCCCGCAGTAAGCTGACAGCCGGCCGATCTTTGACTTCTGATACAAGGCCAACAGGTTGCTGAACGCTAATGCGCGAAGAAGTTTCTCCCTGCTCACACCTAAATGCTTTCCATAGACAATCACCGGCAAAGAGACTGTCATTCCCTGATTCCCGCTTCCGGAATTGATCACTACAGGCATTGGGCAGCCGCTCATTCGTGCATCTGAACCGGCAGCCGGAAGCGCTCGGGCCAGAACTTTGACATCATCCCCGTAAGATTTGATGAGTGATCTTCCCACACAGACGCCGTACTCATGAGCCATTCCTTCTTTTGCAATTGCCATGTTGCACTCTGCCTGCGGCCCGACCAGTTCTTCCAGTCTGGAGGGATCGGCATTTTCAATAAATTGATAGATATCTCCAACGGAGATTCCTGAAAAATCAGCCGATGTATCCGGATTCCCCGCAGCCCGCAGCCCTGTTTTCTCCCTTCAGAATAGTTCCGTCTTTTTTCATGGAAATAATATTCGTATGCTGTCCTGCTATCTCCACCGCAGCAGAATGTCCTTGTCCGACTGCAGTGACTTCCAGATGGAGTCCTTCGGCCGTATCCATTTTTTCCACTTTGCAGTAGTTCTCCGCCTGCAGCCTGACGGCCTCCTCTCTATTTTCATCTGTAATGTCTTCCAGAACCTGTAGCTTTTTTTCCGGCTTTCCTCCTATTGTCCCCAGAATCGCGCTGATGTCGATTCCTCGAAGCCCGCCGCTGTTCGGTACTACCACGCCTTTTACATTTTTAATAATGTTTCCGCTGCATTTTACCGTAATGCTTGCAGGCATACTTCCCAGAAGAGAGCGGGCCACTGCAGCTGCATATGCAATGGCAATCGGCTCCGTACATCCCATTGCCGGAATCAATTCCCTTTTTAAAATACCGTAAAAACGTTCCATGTCCATGCCATCAAGTCCTTCCTTGTCCTTAGTCCCTTCATCCCGGAATTACAGGTTTTTTCCCCGGTTCTACCGGGCAGTTATAGGTTCCCCCGGTTCTTTCCCACAGCTCTTGTCTCGCCTGCTCCACAATTTCCGGGTGATCAAAACACATTACTGTAGCAAGAGCCATGGTTTTCGCCGCACAGATCAGCGCCTTATGAGTAATGGAAGAACCCACCTGTGATGTCACCTGCCAGGAATGGCCTGGAGTTCCGTTTGCGTAACAGGCCAGCCACAACTGCCCTGTAGGGGTAACGTAACTGACATCTCCCACATCGGTCGATCCAGGCATTCTGACATCCGATCTCTGG
This sequence comes from uncultured Lachnospiraceae bacterium, assembly GCA_904395885.1. Taxonomy (GTDB): domain Bacteria; phylum Bacillota; class Clostridia; order Lachnospirales; family Lachnospiraceae; genus UMGS1370. Next base: position 111,615 of record CAJFOF010000039.1, on the reverse strand, counting down.
TATCGGCCGATATCCTTGATCAGCGTGACGTCCCGGTATCTCTCTCCGTCCGGATACGCTAACAGGATCCGCTTCATCGCTGCATTGCATTCTCCCTGAGAAAATTGTCTGTGAAACTCTTCTGCCAGCCGTTCATCTTCTTCGTCAAACTGAGGCGGTCCTGCCTGTAACAGCGCATCTTGGAAAATTCCACTGATCGCATCATTGGCTACAAAATCGCTCATTCCTGCTGTGACGTTAATATTGCATGTGGTCTCCGTCATCATAGCCGCTCCCATGGCAACCTTTTTGATTCTCTCTAAGGTTTCCATGGCCAGCGCCATCTTTGGAGCGCGAACAAAGTATTTCAAAACAGCCCTTGGATGAACCACATTCGGCGCCTTTTCCCCGGAATATTCGTAAGCATAATGAATCCGGACATCCGGACTTACGTGTTCTCTCAAATAGTTCACACCGACATTCATCAGTTCGCATGCATCCAGCCCACTTCTTCCCAATTGCGGGGCAGCAGCCGCATGGGCGCTCTTTCCGACAAATTCAAAATATGCACAGATATTTGCAGTAAAACTAAATCCCTGTACAAAATTCCCGTGGCCCGGATGCCAGGTAAACGCAGCGTCAACCTCTTTAAAATACCCGTCTCTGGCCAGAAACATTTTTGACCAGCCGTCCTCTTCTCCTGGGCAGCCAAATACCTTTACCGTACCGCTCTGAGGGTGTTCTTTCAAATAATCTTTTACCGCTACTGCGGCCCCCACGACCCCGGCTCCCAGGGCATTGTGGCCACATCCGTGGCCCGGCCCGCCTTCCACTAATGGCTCATGGCTCGTAGAACCTGCTTTCTGGCTCAGTCCCGGCAATGCATCAAATTCAGCCAGCAGGCCGATCACCGGCTTTCCGCTGCCATATGTGGCAATAAAAGCTGTGGAAATATCATCTACGTTTCTTTCAATCTGAAAGCCTTCTTCTTCCAGGGCATCCATCAGAAGTTTTGAAGATTTATATTCTTTCAATCCGGTTTCCGGAACTGACCATACCGCATCGCTTAATTCGATAAATCTGTCCTGCTTTTGATCCACTATCTGACAGATCCGGTCCGTGTATTTCCTTTTTTCCATCAATCCATTTCCCCTTTTCAATTATTTTTCGATCCAGCCTTTCTTGATCATTCCTCTGGCTATTGCGATTGTCCCAAAAACGCAGAGCAGCATAGGAGCGTAGCCGCCGCCTAAAGGCAGTATCTGAAAGATTCCATTTACCTGCGCGATTCTGACGACAATTGCCAGCACGATTGCAGCACAGGCCAATTTGGGTCTTTGAAGGAATTGCTGTCCCAGCAAGGCACCGAACAGTGCCGGCATCAGCATAGGCAGCGCTTCCACAACTTTTTCCGGGAGCACGGCAATAATCCATTTCCCCATAAAAATCATTACCGTCATCACCAGGGTGCTGATCAGAACCGATATAGCCACGCCAATGCACGACATGATGTTCCCTTCCGGCGTACCCTGCTCTGTCCCTGCTGCGTCCTGAGCCATTAAAGAAGCCGGGACGCGAATGGACTTTGAGTTGCCGGACAGGTAAGTCAGGTAAAGGCCCGGTGTACCCAGAACTGGAAATACTGCCAGAGGATCTGCAATATACATGGCAAAACTGGCCGATAATATGGCGATAATCCCGTTTATGGTGGCATCAAAGGGCAATTGGGCCCCATAAATACCGATCAATACCATTGTGGGGATATAAACGATAACGATGCACAGCCAAGAAGTTATTTTCCCCCATTTATTTATATAGGGCAGATAACTGGTCTGATAAATCTCTTCATTTGAATTCATCTCTCTCTCTCCTTTGCTTTACGGAAGTATTATGACAAGCATCATTCCCAAAAGCATCGCTATGGAAAGAGCCCAGTCTTTTATCCACCTTTTTTTCAAAGTTTTAGATAATAGCAGAAGGCCGATCATAGACACTGCTGACGCCAAAGTCGCAACGGTTTCATCGCCCAGCGGAGCAACCTGTTCTACCACAAGGTTGCTGTAGCACCCCAGGACGCACCCTGCGCTTATAATCGGAATCAGCGCTTTATTTCCCCCAGCCATAAAGTTATTTACTTTCTCCATTTTATCGCTGAACAGAGCAGCGAAAATGATCCATCCCAGACACCCTGTTGTCATCACTACAGAGGCAAGGCAAAGATAATCCACGGTCATTTCCTCTGTTCCCGGAGCAATTCCCATGGCGTTTGCGGCAAAGGTAGCTCCCATGATTTCATACCCGACTCCGCCGATCACGTCAATCCTCAGCCATGCCAAAGGACCTCCTACAATTACCATCAGAGAAAGCATAGACGATAAAATTACCACACACGGACCTACAGACGCAATCGAAGCTCCCCGGATTCCCCTTTTTATCTGCGTTTGGGTCAGCCCCATTTTCATACCGTCTTTCACGCTTTTTCTCAAGAAGAGAACTGCCTGGAAACATACCCACAAAATCCCGGGAGTGCAGGCCAGCCACATGATTAGGCCATTCGCCACTGCATCATACTCTGCTGACATAAAACGTAACCCCCCTTAATTAAATTTTGTTAAAATCCTGCTCCGACTCCTTTATAACAGCTGCTGCCTTCTCTTCCCCACATATATTTTTATATTCTTCCATTGCCCGACAGATAATCTTGTCCGATTCTTCCCGGCCCAGCTCCATGGCATATCCCCGGCCCATGGCGGAGAGTGTGTGGCCGCAATGATATAAAAAGTCCTTTACTGCAATTTCCTTTTTTTCCCTTTTCTTTTTGGCAGCTTCTCTGAACGCCTCTTCCCCTTCGTAGCTTAATCCAGGCCACTCAAAGTCACATCCCGGTCCTCCCAGAGACTGAGCACTGTGAATGATCAGTTCATTGTCCGGATTAAATGTACGAACCATCGTCTTGTCAACATAGGTACAGTAGATTTCTCCGTATCTCTCTAAATGGTACTTTTTCCAGGTCTCATTCCAGACACAGTACGTGCCGTTCATTCTATATGTTGGGGAAAAGCTGAGATTTTCCACTCTCATCTGCTTTCTCTCATCTTCCCACTCCGTATACATGCGGTAGGTCTCATGGGTCAGAGGCAGGCCGTCCCGCAATGCTCTTTTCGCCATCCGGCTTCCCCGTTCTCTGGCGTACAGCTGAGTCGCCAGCTTGCTGGCCCTGTCCCCAAGTTCACCGTAGTTTTCATATGCAGCTTTTGCAATCAATCCATACAGCAAAGCGTGATCATCAATATAAAATTGTGCTCCCATCTGTTTTCTGTCAGTCATGTTCGTTTCCCCCTTTTAAATAATATTTAATAATAGATTCATAAGCGGAATTGATAAAAGGGCAATTACGATCGTGTTGCCGATCAGCAAGCCATGTTTGCTTTTTTCGGTTCCGCTGACCACTACAACTCTTACATACTGGCTTACCAGACCGCCCATTAAAACAAGTGCGGGAAAGATGGCCGTTACTTCTCTGTCCGTCATCAGGCCCTGGTTATACAGAGCAACTGCAGCCGCTACACCGCCAGGCTTGCTCATCAGCGCCGCGATCAGCGGTGTAATGGCAACACCAGGGAGAGATAAAATTCCCATGACAGGAGAGAATACCACCTCCAGCAGATCCATTGCCCCTGACACATCCAGCATATACATCAGAGCATAGGCCAAAACCAGTGCTGTCAGCATAGAGCGGATTCCCATGGTCCAACCTTTATACGCTCCATCCATAAAAATCTCGACAAATGATTTCTTTTCGCTTTTCATACGTTCCTCCTCTAATTATCTCTCTTTTTTCTGCTAATTATCACTCTGATAAAATTGCCTGCTACAAACTTCATGACCAACAATACCCCAAAAATAACCAGAGGTGAAACAGTCAGCATCGGTGCCATAGCCAAAAGTGTTACCGTAGCGACGATCATTCCCGAAGAAGGAAACTGGAAACCAACGAATATTGTCCTTTCGTTTTCTGTCAGATAACCTCTCTCAAAGAGGTCAGCGGTCATAACAGCTCCGCCGTCGGAGCTATTCAAAGATGACACCAAAGTAAGTCCGGCAGCTCCGGGAATTCCCAGCAGCGGTCTTAAAATAGGTGTAAATAGGATTTTAGCGGCCAGAAGTGCTTTGTTCGCCGTAGCCAGCTCTACGATCCCCATTGCCAGCATCAGCAGCGGGAGCTGTGCAAATGCGACCATGAAACCTTCCTTTGATCCGATGCCGCCGCTTCCCTGGAAGTTGCCTTCCGCTCCGGCTATTGTTCCAAAGGCGCCTACCATATTGTTGAAATCCAGAGCCTTCAGAACTGGAACGTTTTGTAGTGCGCCGGAAAATATCAGGACAAATAGAATCAGGGCGACAAACCCTCGTATTCCCGGTCGCTCATCTGTAAACAGTCCCTGTGTGTTGTCGTTTCGTTTCTCCATGTTTAAACCCCTCCATGCCTTTATGTATTTTGTAATTCATATTCTATCGGAAGGGTCCGACAATTTCTGTAAAGTTTTTCACATTTTTTCGCCGTAACAAAAATGCCTCCGATATTTTTTCATCATATCGAGGCATTCCTAGTCTATCTATATTATTTTAGCGTCAGGAGATTTCTTACCTTGGAGGGATAGAATCGTATCTCCTTTCCCTCTGTCTGAATTATCCTCCTCTTTTCCAGATCATTCATAATCTGGTTGACCCGTTCTCTGGTTGAGCTGATGATGTTTGCGATCTCCTGCTTTGAGAATTCGATACTGACAGGTATTTCTACTGGCCCCGGCTCGTCTTCGTTTAAACCTGCTTCCAAAAGAAAATTCAATATCCTGGTCTCAATCGTCTGAGAGGACTGATTCATCATCTGAATGTATGTCGCCCTTATTTTTCGGGTCTGCATCTGAATCAGTGCCAGAAGCATCGCGCTGTCCCACTCATAGACAGCCTCTTTTGGCATAACCCCGGCAATCACTGCTGTCCGGCATCTTAACGTATGGTGGCCTTCATAGTCATTCAGGCCAGCCATCCCTACCAACATACCTCGCCGGATAATGCTGGTTATCTTTTGCTTGCCGCTCTCGCTCTCAAAAAAGGATTCTACGGTTCCTTTCAAAATCAAAAAAAGTTCGTTCAGATTCTCGTTTTGACGGAACAAAAATTCTCCCTTTTTAAAAAATCTGACGTCAGCGTGTTCCATAAATTTTTCAATAAAAACCTCATGTCCCTGAAGCCAGTCCGTGGACATGTAGCTAAATGTCCTGTCACTCATAGGAACTCCTTGGCCTCCTCCGGTATTTTCCCCTGCTGAAGCATTCTGTTCAAAGTATTAACTGCCTGCACTCTGGAAATTCCCAAACTATCAGCTAACAGTTGACGGTTGATCCCTTTTATTCCGGTCTGCATTTCCGAAATACCACTTTCTCTCCAATCTCTAAGAAACTTTAAGATCTGCTCTTCTACAGATAGAAAAGCCTGTTCCCTCAACTGCCGGTAAACGCCCTGCATTTTTAATGTCTGCAGCATCGCCAAAGAGAGAAGCATATCCGGCGGCCATGACAAAACTGTGCTCTTGTGAACTGCCGCAGCCTTTACCCTTGAAAGGCAGCGAAGATTCACCCTGCTAACCGGCTCATCCAAACACGATACTCCCACTACAGACATGCTGGTAAATATCATATTTGTCTTTTTTCGTCCATCCTCCATCAAAAGATATGTTTCCAGATATCCGTTCAATATCAGATACAGATAACTCGACTCTTCTCCCTGACGAATCATGTGTACCTTTCCCGGAAATTCTTTTATTACAGCTTCTCGAAGGAAATTTTCAACAAATCTGTCCTGCCCCTCAGTCAAATAGCCACAGATATAGCTCCATTGATTGTTATACATATGTGTGTTGTTCTCCATCCCGTCACGTCATCGGCTGCTATATAAAAAAAGATGCTACAGAATCGAAAACTGATACCAGTTCTGCAGCATCTCGATATTATTTTCCTTACAGAGAAATAACTACTTTATCTTTTACGTCCTCCGGGAATTCTTCAAGATCCATAGAAATACTCAATACGAAGGTTACGTGATACTTCTCACTGATTTTGTCCAAAATTGAAATCGTTTCTGAAATGTCCCCATCCTCTAAACTGGACAATTTGAGGAAACTGTCAAAAAACATGGTCTCCAGATCGTGATCCTGGGAAATGATACCGCAGATAAAACCGATAAAGCCCTCGCTGGAGTAAATCGGATATTCATTTACGTTGATCAGGCGGATGCGGTTGTTTAATTCATACATGTGCTTGGAACTTTTGTCAAGATATACAATAGAACCATTGGCTTCTTTGATCGCCGTGTTTGCCCTTTCTAACAGATGCTTTGTCTTTCCTTTTCCTTTTTTTCCTGCAATAATCTGAACCATAGCAATCTCCTCCTTGGGTCGTTAATTTGTATAAAAAGTCGATTTCAATTAACTTAATTATAGTAGTATTTACAAAAAAAATCAACAACTAATTGACAATTTTAGAAATAATATTTGACATATTATCGTATAACCCTGAACGGCTGGGGGCTTTCATAACGACAGATATGTATTCCTTCTCTGCGGCATCTCTGCTGGCCATTACCAGACAGTATCCGGCTGCCTGAGTCGTTCCTGTCTTTCCAGAAAATACCGTCAGTCCATCCGGTTCCTCCCGCTCTCCCGTCATAAACCAGTTGCCGCCTTTCCAGGAAGCCGTTATTGTCTCACCGGAAGCAGACTGGTAGGTGGCAGAATATGCCGTAGTTCCTGTGACCTGCCGGAAGGTTTCATATTTTAAAGCTTCATTAAAAATCAGATACAGATCATATGCTGTAGTATAATGGTTCTCATCGTGAAGTCCATGTGGATTTACAAAATGGGTGCCTGTGGCTCCAAGTCTTCTGGCCTCCTCATTCATCATGTCGGCGAAAGCTTCAATGCTTCCCGCCATATGAACCGCGATAGCTGCCCCCGCATCATTACCGGAAGGCAGGATCAGACCGTACAAAAGCTGCTCCAGTGTCAGCTTATCTCCCGGATGAATTCCGCATAAAGTTGCTCCGGATTCTGTAATCACTGCGTCTTCCGTCACAGTCACTTCATCCGAAAGGTTTCCGTACTTAATTGCCAGCAGAGCCGTCATCACTTTGGTAGTACTGGCCGGATACAATCTCTCATATGGATTTTTGCTGAATATGGTCCGGGTCTCAGCCAAATCAAAGACCGCAGCAGCCTCAGCCGTCACAGAACTATCGGCCTCCCCGGAAGAATCCGTCGCCACACACAAATCCTGGGCAAACCCCGCTGCTCTTTTACTGTTTCCGTCGGCTTTTTCATCAAAGGAGGCTGTCCGTACAAAATCATAGGGACGCTCCAGGTCTGCGCTGCAGCCGCTGAGGAAAAAAGCCGACAAAGCAATTAAAAGAAGGGAATACCACACCGTCAGGGGCCGTCTTCCAACTAACTCTTTGTTTATAATCTTCACAGCAATTTGCTCCTAACGGTATTGCTCACGCCATTCCAGATCGCCCCGTTCCAGCGCCTTGATCAGGAGCTCTGCCGTGGCCAGATTCGTGGCCAGAGGGATATTATAAGTATCGCACAGTTTCACGATATCGTTGACATCCGGTTCATGTACTTTGGGGTTGTGAGGATCCCGCAGAAAGATCACCAGATCCATCTCATTGTGCTCAATCATAGCGGCAAGCTGCTGACCACCTCCCAGGTGTCCGGCAAGGTATTTGTGGATATCAAGATTGGTCACTTCCTCAATCAGCCTTCCCGTAGTTCCCGTAGCATACAGGGAATTTTTGCTCAGTACCCCCCTATAAGCAATACAAAAGTTCTGCATCAGTTTTTTCTTCGCATCATGCGCGATTAATCCTACATTCATATAGGCCCTCCTTCATTCATACTTAATGTGCATTTTTTCTCTGCAGCCCCACATTCAGCACCAGTCCGATTCCAATATAAATACTCAGCAGAGAGCTGATACCAGCGCTGATAAACGGAAGAGGCTGTCCAGTATTGGGCATCATCTTCGTCGCAACCATAATATTAATAAAACTCTGGAATCCGATCAAAGCAGCCATCCCCACACAGATGAGCCGCCCCGTCATATCCTTGGCCTTTGAGGCCAGATGGATGATCTCAAAGATAATTGCAAAATAAAGTGCCAGGACAATCATAACACCCCGAAAGCCCAGTTCTTCGCCGATAACAGCAAAGATAAAGTCTGTCTGCTCCTGGGAAAGGAAGTTTCCGTTCTTTACAGAAGCTATCGTCGTATTATTCAGCCCCTTTCCCATTAGCTGCCCCGAACCAATGGCGATCAGAGAATTATCCTGCTGCATATTGCTGTCCTGATACCTGGGATCCGTCGGAAAGACAAATGCCAGAATACGATTGGCTTGGTACCCCTCCAGGAAAGGAATCATCTCGTACTGGAGCAGATAGACAAAAAGCGCTCCTGCAGGAATCACAACAGCCAGAGCTCCCCCAATCCATTTGTAGCTTAATCCCGCCACATACAGCATAGCAAGAAAAATCAGGATGATAATAATACTGGTAGAAAGACTCGGCTCCGCCAGGATCAAAAGAACCGGGACGGAGAATAGGACCAGAGAAATTCCCAGCACCACAGGCTGATTGAGCCTTTCCTGATATTTATTGAAATACCAGGAAAAGAATACAATCAGACCGATTTTTGTGAATTCGGATGGCTGTACCTGTCCGATTCCCGGAAGGACGATCCAGCGGGTTGCTCCACTGACGAATTTGCCGAACAGAAGCACCGCCGCCAAAAATACTATACAGCCTATATAAATTAAAGTACTTAAATTTGCGATTCTGTGGTAATCAATCAGAGACAGCCCGATCGCAAACAAAAAACCTACCGCAATGCCGATGATCTGCTTGGTTACAACCGCGGCGTCCATATTGGACGCACTTCTCAGTACCAGAACGCCGATGATATTTAACAGCATAATCTCTATCAGCAGACGGAAGTTGTAATATCTGAAGTCGTAATTAAAAAGCATATAAATCAAGTCCTCTTGCTTGGTACAGTGTGAAGTGCCTGCCCAGTCCCCTTGCGAAGCGGAATATTGGCCCTGATTACCGGGCCTCTTCTGGGCGTTGGGATGGAACGGGATTGAACAACCTGAATCTCAATTCCATCCTTCTCTATCTCTATGTAATTTGAGATGACATGGACAAGGTCATCCTTCATTTTTTCAAGTATCTCTGGAGAACAGTCAGTCTTATCCGCCACCAGAAGGAGCTTCAGCCGCTTTCTGGCAATGGCTCCTGACGCTTGCTTTGGAATCCCAGGCCAGATACTCATCTTCTTCCCTCCTAAGCGTGCCTTAAAAGGCTGCTTATCCGGGCCAGAAAGCTCTTGGAATGATCCCACTCCATCAATGGAATATTTTCTCCCATAACACGGCGGGAAATATTCATATAAGCCTGTCCGGCCAGGGAACCCATGCCTACCAGCGGTTCTCCCTGGTTAGTGGATATTACAATCGACTCGTCATCGGGAACCGCCCCGATGATATTTACTGCCAGGATGTCAATCACGTCGTCAATGGACATCATATCTCCCCGGCGAACCATGTCCATCCGGATCCGATTGACGATCAGATCAATCTCCCGCATCTGTGCGGCCTCCAAAAGACCGATAATGCGGTCTGCATCCCTTATGGCAGACACCTCCGGTGTGGTCACTACCAATGCCCGGTCTGCACCGGATACTGCATTCCAGAAGCCCTGCTCAATTCCAGCCGGGCAGTCCAGCAGTATGTAATCAAATTCATCTCTCAAGTCATCTGCCAGCTTCGTCATCTGCTCCGGAGTTACAGCAGACTTGTCCCGGGTTTGGGCTGAAGGCAGCAGGTACAGGTTGGGATATCTTTTGTCTCTTATGAGGGCTTGCTTCATACGACAATTGCCTTCTACGACATCTACCAGGTTGTAGACAATGCGGTTCTCCAGGCCCATGACCACATCCAGGTTGCGGAGTCCGATATCGGTATCGATCAGGACTACACGCTTACCCAAAATGGCAAGGCCTGTTCCTACATTCGCAGAAGTCGTCGTCTTGCCTACCCCTCCTTTACCGGAAGTAATGACAATGACTTCACTCATGGCAATATCCTCCTGCACAAATATCCAATCTATATTCTAACCCAAATTCTGTAATTTTTCCAGTATTAATTAAAATTTAGCATACTGAACAAACTCTTCTTTAAAGATTTGGTACAAATGGCGTGATTTTCAACGCAGGCAATCACAGGGCCTCTGGCCAGACGTTTTCCCTTTTCTGAGCCTTTCATCACCAGATCCCCGATGCGTATCTGCAGGGGTGCCATCTCAAGCGCCACTATCACGGCCTCCTCATTTCCGGCGGCCCCTGCAAATGCAGAACCTCTCAATTCGCCTAAAATAATAATGTTGCCTTTGGCTGTCACACGCCCACCGTGCTCAACGTCGCCGATAATGACCATGCTGGCTTCCGACTCAAGAGTATCTCCCCTTCCCAGGTTCCCTTTAAAAAACTGCCCGGTCTGAGCGGAAAGTTCCATCAGTTTGTCATTCAGAGCTTTCTCGCATCGGTGAATTCTCTCTGCATTGGTATCCAACAGGCACACGATCTCGATCTGAGAATTTTCCGTAATCGTATTGACAATCCTGAATTCCTGTTCAGGAGAAAGCGGCCGTCCTTCCAGAGAAAGAGTCATCTGAACGGAACCCCAGAATTTGGCGCTTTCCCTGAATTTCTTTGCCACATCTTCAACCAACTGTTCAAAAGGAACCATTGGATCCAGATAAACCGACATGCCGGCCTTATTGCCTTTGATCACCACTGTATTATGACGCATGACTGTCTCCTCTTCTTTTTGGAACTACGGCACTGAGGGCTGCAGCTATCCGATTAGTCCTGAATCTCCACCGTAGTGGCATCCAGAGCGCCTACGCCCATAATTTCATCCAGAGTCGTATATCCGTAATAATATTTGTAAATGTTCTTTGCCAGTGTAGCGGCATTTCCTGAAGAATAGCCGTACGGAATGTTTACCGTCACTGCAATTTCCGGCGACGCATAGGGAGCAAAAGACATAAAGAACGCGTGGTTCGTTCTCCCAGTCTCCTCAGCAGTTCCCGTCTTGCCGGCGATTTCCACAGGCAGATCCGCAAAAATATTTTTTGCAGACCCTTCAGCAATTACCTGCCTCATTCCGGCATGAACCGCATTCCAGGTGGAATCCTGTATATCTATGGCAGAAGAAACCGTCGGGCTGTAGTCTTCAATCAGATTGCCCTCCGAATCTGTCAGCTTATCCAGGAGGCTCAGCTCATAGACTGTCCCTCTGTTGGCAAGGGCAGTCACATAGCGGGCCAACTGGGTGTTGGTAAAAGTATGGCTGCCCTGTCCGATGGAGGACCGTTCCGGGTCTGTATCCGAAATATGGGGCGAAGCCTCATCAATCTCCACGCCGGAAGTATGATCCAAGCCAAACATAGTGGCATATTTTTTCAGCGTATCCAGGCCCTTTGATGCAGAATAATTGCCGTTTTCATCTATTGACATCCTGTGGGCCAGCTCTGCCATAACGTAGTTGCAGGAATTTCCAATTCCTCCGATGATATCCAGAAGCCCGTGGCTTCCAGGATAGATCCAGCAACGCAGCGGAGTATCGATTTCCTCATAGATACCGGTACAGTTGATCATCTCCCCAAGCTGAATGACGCCTTCCTCAAGGGCGGCAATGGCAGTAATCGGCTTAAACGTAGAACCTGGTGCCTTCACCATCATGGTCGCGTTGTTTCTCAGTGGCAGGGAGAGATCTTCTCTCAATTGATTGTAGTACTCAGCGTCAACCGTCCCCGACATTTTATTGTTATCATAGCCTGGATATGTCACCAATGCCAGTACCTCTCCGGTATTGACGTCTACAATGACACATGAGCCGGTGCAGGGATCCAGGGCGAGCTGTGCCGGTGTCAGCTCAATATTCTCAATTTTTTCCCGGATAAACGTGTAAGCGTAGCTGTCTCCCTCTGCACTGAGACGGGCGATTGCCTCCTCATCGTATTCCAGCACTCCCTGATCAAAGAGGGCGATGCAGAGCTGCCAGCCCTGTACAGTCCCATCGTTAATCAGATAGCGATAAATTCTTTTTGTAAAATTCCTGTCGTCCTTTAACGCCTCTATAATGTAATCTACCAGGCTTTCATAGATGCTGTCAGCGCTGGAATACCTGGCGTCGCTGTCCAGTTTCGTCGTATCCACCCATCCGTCGGCGATTCCCGCATAGATGTAGTCCCTCAGGCTGATGGTATCTGCCTTCCAGGCCAGGTATGCCTCGCTGGTCTCGTCGATCTTAGACTTCTGAATAATTCCGACCTCATCGGATGCCAGATATTCATAAATGTATACCATGTAAGCCATCATATCTCTCGGAAGATCTTCCAGGGTTGTAGCATGAGGACTCATCAGCTCTGCCCTGATATTCTCCAGAATCGCTTCCTGGGAAGATGTCTGGATCTGATAAAGCTGCTGCTCCATAGCGGAGGCTTCCTCTGATCCCATGTGGGACAGCGACAGGACATTATTGTTGATAAGCTGGTAATAAACGTCTTTTATCGGGATCGGGATATTGGAAGCTTTAAATGTCTCGTCCTCGCCGATATCCTCCATCCGGATATGGTCCAGAAGAATACCTGCAAGCTGACGTTCCAGCAGCTCATACACACCGATCTGAAGATTCTGGTCTACAGAAAGATAGAGATCGCTTCCAGCTCCCGCCTGGACTTCCTCCTTCACCTCCAAAATGCGGCCCATATTATCAACGTTAACTACCTTATAGCCCTTTTTCCCCTGAAGCTCCTTTTCCATGGACGCTTCCAGTCCTGTACGCCCTACCAGGTCTGTCAACTGATATGCCTGGTTGCTTCCCTCCGGGATCCCCTTGTTTAATTCCTCAAGCTGATCCTCCTGTACCTTGCCAATGTAGCCGATGAGAGGTTCAAAATAGATGCTGTTATTGTAAACCCTGACTGAACTCTCCTCAATGGTGACCCCCTGAAGATTTGCTGTATTCTCCAGGATCTCAGCCACTGTCTCATCGGAGACGTTGGTCGCAACCGTTGTCTGTTCATATTTTCTGTACTCTGTCAGTTTCATGGTGTACCAGATGTTCACCATATTGAGGGCTGTTTCATCTGAAAGCACCACTGGATTTCCATTTTCATCCACAATGGAATCCATCCGATACTCTGTAAATTTTCCTTCAAAGGCTTCCCTTGCTGTGATTCCTGACGGATTTTTTCCATCTTTATCTAAATCATCCGCAGTGGTAAGGTTATAGTAGTCTCTCAAAAAACGTCTTCTGGCAGACTCACTGGAAGTGGTGTAAACCATCTCTCCATTCTCGTCCAATCCAACCTCAAACTCACCCTCTACAGTCTCTCCGTGCTTTTCCAGAATCCTTACCAGGCGCAGCAGCATGGCGTTGCGCTCCTGGGCTGTCTGGTAAGCACCTGTGTCCTGAACGGCCACAGAATAGGCCAGTTCATTGTAAGCCAGTACATTTCCGTTTCGGTCAAAAATATTTCCTCTGGTGCCGGGAGTATAGATGACTTTCTCGGTCTTCTGCATATATTCATTCAGATAATCTTCCCCGTGGACGATCTGCAGATTGAAAAGATTTACTGTCAGCAGAGCGAACATCCCAATAAACAGGAGTGACAGGGCGACTAATCTGGACGAAACAACTTTTTTCAGAAATTCTTTCAGTACTTCAAGCAAGTCTTTAAACAAAATTTGAATCTCTCCTTTGTTCCATTTCCTCCAGCTTCCGGCTGATAAAAAGGAAAAATCGGTACAACAGCAACGTGGTGACAACTGTAAAAATGATCTCAGGAACAATGATATTTTTCAGATAGTATAAAACATCCAGCCTTTTCCGGATCAAAAAGCGGAATACATAGATGTACAGATTATACGCCAGTTCATTGCCGATGGACAGTACCAACGGCAGGGTAATATAGTCTTCATAATAGTACTGGGTAAAGCTCCCATTGATGTAGCCAATATAAACGTAAAGCAGACTGTAAAATCCGAAAGGTCCTCCGCCAAACAGGTCCGTAAGAAGTCCGGCAAAGAGCCCGTACAGCATTCCCGCTTCTTTTCCGTGGATAAAACCCAGGGAAAAGGTGAAAATCAGCAGCAGATTCGGCTCCGCGCTCAAAAACGGAAGCAGAGGGAAGATACAGTTCTGGATAATAAAAGCCAGTACCATCAGAAGCAGATTGATCAGTATCCTTTTCATAGGCGCCTCCCTCAGCTTCCGTCATCTTCCAGCGGTCCCAGTTCACTGTCTCCGGTATCCTTGGTTCCAACGATAACCAGAACCTCCTGGAGATCATCAAACTCTGCTGCCGGAATCAGATATCCCGATTTAGTCAGCCGCTCCGGATCAATGGTAATATCGGAAGCATACCCCACCAGAATACCCGGCAGAAATTTTGAACTGATATTTGAGGTAACGATCTGATCACCGTCCTGAATATCGCCATCCGTGGTGATATTGGTAATTCTCAGCCTGCCCTCATTGTACAGGGTCAAATCTCCGGCCACGATACACTTATCTCCTGTCCGGATTCCCATAGCGCTGACCCTGCTCAAATCGTCAATAATCGAACGGACCGTAGCGTAATTAGCTCCCACATCTGTAACGATTCCCACCAGCCCGCCTCCGGCGATCACGTTGGAATCCACCTGTACTCCGTCCTGAGAACCTTTATTGATCCGAAAGATCTGGAACCAGTCGCCGGAATCCTTGGCAATGACTCTGGCCCCAATCGTCTCATACTGAATATAATCCTGATCCAGCTCATACAGCTCTCTCAGCCGCTTTAACTCCTGCTGCTCCGCCTGAAGACGGTTGTTCTCTTCCGTCAGCTCACTGACCCTTGCTTTCAGCTCTTCATTTTCAATCTGGGCATCCCGAAGGGTAGCCATATCCTTCAAATCCTCGTAAATTCCGGATCCCACAGCATTGACACCGGACTGAATCGGAACCAGCAGATAGCCGACTCCTGCCCTTAAGGGATCCATGAACCCGTCCTGCAGAGAAGAAATTCCGATCAGCAGGACGCAAAGCAGGGTTAAGCCCGCCAGAATATATTTGCTGCGTTTGGTTTCCATCTATAAAATTCCTCGTTCCTTAAAACTGATATACACATTGTCCCCAATAATAATATGGTCCAACAGTGCGATCCCCATGATCGCTCCCGCCTCTTTGATCCTCTTTGTCATTAGACAGTCCTCCCTGCTTGGGGAAGGATCTCCGCTTGGATGGTTGTGGATCAGAGCAAAACGGACTGCATTCACTTTGAGGGCCTCTATCAGCACCTCTCTTGGAGAAATTACCGAAACGTTGACCGTTCCTTTTGACAGCAGCACATCCCGGATAAGATTCTGCTTGTTATCAAAAAACATGGCATAAATATGTTCCTGTTCCAGCCTCCGGAGAGCCTCCATATAGTAACCGGCAATTTGTTCCGGTTCCCGGTATTTCGTTTCATCCCGGACAGTCCGGCTGCGCCACAGCCTTCTGGAAAGCTCTCCAATGCATAAAAGTTGGGCCGCCTTTACCTTGCCGATTCCCCGGACAGCCATCAGCTCTTCCAGGGAGCGGCGACAAAGCCCGCCTATTCCATCTCGTCCCCCATCCATTAAAAGAATCTCCTGTGCCAGTTCCAGGGAAGTCTGATCCCTGGTACCGGTGCGGATGATCACGGACAACAGTTCTGCGTCGCTCAAAACTCCTGGGCCCTTCTCGCAGCATCGCTCATAAGGTCCCTGGCCTGACGGCAGTTCTTTCATGGTCGTCCGTTTTCTTTCTTTTATGTGTTGCCTTTTCGTATTGTATTTTTCCATGATTTCCTCTCCGCGCAGCTCTCCAACACGGCCCTGGAAAACAAAAATCATGGTCTTTTCCGCTACAAGAAGCGGTAAATCAACAGAGCGATTGCCACTCCGATAATGCTGGCCATTGTAATTTTAATGCTCAGGCCAAAGGTCAGCACCAGAATCCCAAGATCAATCACAATAGGGGATTCCAGGCCGAAAGACTGGCCAAAATTCAGCCAGGTCATTCCCGTAGCTTCCTGGGCCAGATTGCCAATGAAAGCTCCCAAAACAATGCCTGTCAGCAGCAAAAGCAGCAATACCCAGAAATTTTTGCTTCTCATGTCAAATTTCTCCTATGTCTTGCAGACAACTTTTATTTTATCACAAGAATTCGCTGGTGTATACACCGTTTTCATCTTTTCCTTCGACGGCTTTTCTCCTGATTACCGAGAATCAGCCAAAACCTGTCACAAGTCTGCCAGCCCGGCATCCTTTAATTTCTGAAGCGATTTTAAAATTCCCAGTTTCGCATGGTACCAGGTCAGTCCCCCCTGGAAGTATACCGCATAGGGCGGCTTAATCGGACCGTCGGCGCTCAGTTCAATCGAGGCGCCCTGGATAAATGCCCCTGCCGCCATAATAACCGGCGCGTCGTATCCCGGCATATCCCACGGTTCCGGCGTGACGTAGCTGTCCACCGGAGCCGCTGCCTGGATCCCCTCGCAGAAAGCGATCACTCCCTCTGGCGTTCCAAAGGTAATAGCCTGAATAATGTCGTGGCGGGATTCCGTTCCGTTGGGAACCACGGAAAAGCCCAGCTTCTCATAAAGCCTTGCAGCAAAAATCGCCCCCTTTAGAGCCGAAGCAACCACGGTAGGTGCCATAAAAAGGCCCTGGAAAAACGACCGGTTCAGCCCCAGGCTGGCGCCCACCTCTTTTCCCAGTCCCGGTGCCGTCAGCCGGACAGCAGCTCTCTCAATGCAGTCAGCCCGCCCGACGATGTAGCCGCCGATGGGGGCCAACCCACCACCGGGGTTTTTGATGAGAGAACCGACCATCATATCAGCCCCAACGTCCAGAGGCTCCCTTCTCTCCACAAATTCCCCGTAACAGTTGTCAACCATGCAGATGACATCCGGTTTTCTTTTCTTAATAAACGCAATCAGCTCACCGATCCGGTCTACCGACAATGTGGGGCGGGTCTGATAGCCCTTGGAACGCTGGATCGTCACCAGACGGGTCTTTTCGTTGAGGGCTTTTTCGATGCCTTCGTAATCAAAGCTGCCGTCCTCCAGCAGATCCACCTGGCGGTAGGAAACGCCGTACTCTTTCAGGGAGCCGACCGATTCCCGGATCCCTATGACCTCCTCCAGGGTATCATAGGGCTTTCCCACCGGGGATAACAGCTCGTCCCCTGGCCGCAGATTAGATGATAACGCAATGTGAAGAGCGTGGGTGCCGCTGATAAGCTGGGGACGCACCAGGGCGCTTTCCCCGTGAAATACGCTGGCATACACACCCTCCAGAGCATCCCGCCCTGCATCGTTATAGCCGTATCCGGTAGTAGCCTCAAAGTGCGTTTCGCTGACCCGGTTATCCTGCATAGCCTTAATCACTTTCATCTGATTATATTCAGCGTTCTCATCAATCTCCAAAAAACGCTCTTTTAAAGACTCCTCGATCTCTTTTCCGAATTCCAGCACAGGTTTGCTGATTCCGAGTGCCTGATACATTTCATCCATATTCATCGGTTTGATTCTCTCCATTCTTGTAAAATAGGGCCTGTCTCCCGCAAGATATGTTCAAGGACTTTGTCCTGATTGTTCTCAAAATCGGGAAGATTCAGCCAGCGCACCTGGCGCTCTCTTCTATACCAGGTAAGCTGACGCTTGGCAAAGTGGCGGGTATCTCTTTTAAGCACATACAGAGCTTCCTCCAGTGTACATCTGTCTTCCAGATAGTCCAGAATCTCTTTATATCCCAGCCCCTGCATAGATACCATCTGCCTCGTACAGCCCATACTCTTCAGCCTTTGTACTTCATCGATCAGTCCGGCCTTTACCATCTCATCCACCCGCCGGTCAATCCTGTCATACAGGACCTGCCGGTCAGTATTTAGAACATAATAGAAAAATTCATAGGGAGATTCTTTTTTTCTCTCCTCCTCATTGTGGGCAGATATCGTTTCCCCTGTCTGGCGGTAATATTCCAGGGCCCGGATCACTCGTTTGAGATTGTTAGGATGGATAGCCCTGGCCGATTCCGGATCCACCTCCTCCAAAAGTCCGTGAAGATAAGCCCCGCCTTTTTCCTCTGCCTCCGCTTCCAGCTCCCGGCGAATCGCTCCGCCTTCCTCATTATCCTTAAAATCAATATCGTACAGCAGGGCCTGAATGTAAAATCCCGTTCCCCCCGCCACAATGGGGACTCTCCCTCTGGAGGCAATCTCCTCAAGGGCGGTCTTTGCCAGTTGCTGAAACGTGACCACATTGCACTCTTCCCAGGGTTCCAGCAGATCGATCAGATGGTGAGGCACTCCATCCATCTCTTCCTTCGTCACTTTTGCCGACCCGATATCCATATGTTTGTAGATCTGCATAGAATCAGCGCTGATAATCTCCCCGTCCACAGCCTTAGCCAGGCGTATGGAGAGAGAAGTTTTTCCTACCGCAGTAGGGCCTGTTAAAATAATAAGCGGCTGTTTCACATCTGCCTCCTGTAACAGGATCTAAACGATCCGTTTAAATTTCTTTTCCAGCTCATACTTGCTCATAGAAATAATCGTTGGCCGCCCATGAGGGCAGGCATAGGGATTTTCCAGCTTTAAAAGCTGGTCGATCAGGCGGTCTGCCTCCTGAAAACTGAGGGAATGGCCGCCTTTTACCGCTGCCTTGCAGGACATAGTCGCTACCCGGTCATAGACCGTCTCCGGCGTCCATGAGGAACTGTCTTCTCCCAGTCCGTCCAGAATCTCCATCAAAAGCTCTTTCTTTGCCACTGAGAGAAGATTTGATGGAATCCCCCGGACAGCATATTCTCTTCCGCCAAAAGGTTCGATCTCAAAGCCGAGATTCGCAAAATAATCCTTATGTTCCTCCAGTGTCATCGCCTCCTGAACCGTCAAAGTCAGGATAATCGGCGGGCTTACCATCTGGGTATCATGTCTGCGCTCTCTCAGATCCCTCATAGTCTTCTCATACAGAATCTTTTCATGGGCCGCATGCTGATCAATGATAAAGAGCTGATCCCGGTATTCTACCATCCAGTAGGTGTCAAAAAGCTGGCCGATCAGCTTATGCTGATATCTGGCCGATGGCTCTAAAAGTTTCCCATCAAACAGCTCCAATTGTTCTGGTTTCTCTGCCGGTCTCTTTGGCTCATCCGGCTTTTTTTCCTCTGGCAGAATTTCTCTTCCAGAATTTTTCTCCTGTCTATCCTCAATCTTTTGGGCATAAGATGTCGGCGTTTCTCTGAATATCTCAGATTTCTCCGAAAAAAGCGGGGAGCGGTTTTGGGAGAACACGGCTCTTCCCTGTTCCTGTATGGCCGCCATCCTTCTTTTTTCAAAAGGTTCCGGCAGATTTTTTCTATCCTCGTGAGGGCGTGCGTGCTCTCTCGCCCTCTCCGTTTCCTCTGTCAGAGAGACTGCGGGAATCAGCTCTTTTTCATGGAGGGCCGCCGAGACTGCCTCATAGACAGCTTGGTAGATGGCCTCTCCATTCTGAAACCTCACTTCCATCTTGGCCGGATGGACGTTGACGTCCAAAATATGGGTGTCAATGGTAAGGTGGAGAACCGTAAAGGGAAACTTATGTTTCATCAAATAGGGCCGGTAAGCCTCCTCGATGGCTCTGGAAATCAGAGGATTCTTAATATAGCGGCCATTGATAAAATACGTCTCACAATTGCGGTTGGACCGGGCCACAATCGGTTTGCAGATATAGCCGGACACCTTGACCGGATTCCCGTCCCTTTCGATCGGAATCAGATTTGCAGTCAGTTCCCGGCCATAGATTTCATAGATAATGTCTTTCAGATTATGATTTCCGGAAGTGTGGAGAACACTGGAATTTCCTTTCATGTACCGGACAGAAATATCCGGGCGGGAGAGAGCGATCTTCTCCACAAGATCCTGAACATAGCCTCCCTCTGTGGAAGGTTGTTTCAAAAATTTCTTTCTGGCCGGAGTATTGTAGAACAGATCCCGAACCAGAAGCGTTGTCCCCTCCGGAACGCCAACTTCCTCCATTCCCAGTTCTTTTCCTCCGTCAATCCGATAGCGGGTTCCGCTGAGGGCTTCACTGGTCTTTGTAATCAATTCTACCCTTGCCACAGCTGCTATACTGGCCAGAGCCTCGCCGCGAAATCCCAGAGATACGATAGAATCCAGATCCTTCTCGCTGCGGATCTTGCTGGTGGCGTGACGCAGGAATGCCACAGGCACATCCTCTTTCTCCATACCGCAGCCATTGTCGGTAATCCGGATCAGAGTTGTCCCTCCGTCTTTGATCTCAATTGTAATGGCTGTGGCTTTGGCGTCTATGGCATTTTCCAAAAGCTCTTTTACAATAGAGGCAGGCCGTTCAATCACTTCGCCTGCCGCGATCTTATTTATGGTATTTTCGTCTAATACAGCAATATTCATTCTGCTTCCCTTCCTTATGAAGAGGACCCACTGCCGTCCCATCGGTTCTTTAATCGATTCTGCAGCCGATAAAGAGTATTCAGGGCGTCAATGGGCGTCATGCGGGCCAGCTCCAGATCTCCCAGTTCCCGAATAATATCATCGTCCTTGACCGTGTCAAAAAGTGACATTTGAAGCATGTCCACGTCGTCCGGCTTGGGCACAGCCTTATGTGCTGGCGGTACCTGGCTTCCTGCAGCGATCTCCTTGGCTCTGGCTGTAATGTCGGCGCTGCTCAGCTCTTCAACCAGTTCCTTGGCCCTGGCAATAACGGAATCCGGCACGCCAGCCAGTTTTGCGACCTGAATGCCATAACTCTTATCAGCTCCTCCTTTGACGATCTTTCTCAAAAATACGATGTCGTCTCCCTGCTCCTTTACGGCAATACAGTAGTTATTGACTCCGTTTATAGCGCCCTCCAGTTCTGTCAGCTCGTGGTAGTGAGTCGCAAAAAGAGTCTTTGCTCCAAGAAGCTTTGTGTTGCTGATATGCTCTACCACTGCCCAGGCAATAGAAAGCCCGTCAAAAGTACTGGTTCCCCTTCCAATCTCATCCAAAATCAGAAGGCTGTTTCTGGTAGCGTTCCGAAGGATATTTGCCACCTCTGTCATCTCCACCATGAAGGTACTCTGGCCCGATGCCAGGTCATCGGAAGCTCCCACTCTGGTAAAAATCCGGTCACAGATGCACATGTTTGCCTCCTCAGCGGGGACGAAACTGCCTATCTGCGCCATCAGGGCAATCAGAGCCACCTGGCGCATATATGTGGATTTTCCCGCCATATTGGGGCCTGTAATGATGGAAATCCTGTTTTTTCCATTGTCCAAAAAGGTATCGTTCGCCACAAAAGAAGAATCGGGAATCATCTGCTCTACCACCGGATGGCGGCCTGCCCGAATCTGAATGATCCCCTTCTCATTGATGGATGGTTTTACGTAATTGTTTCTCGTCGCCACTACGGACAGAGAAGCAAACACGTCTACAGCCGCAATGGCCTTCGCTGTCTTCTGGATCCGCACCACCTCTTTTGCGATGGAATCCCGGATCTGGCAGAAAAGATCGTACTCCAGGGCCACCAGTTTATCCTCCGCCCCCAGAATAATCTCTTCCAGATTTTTTAATTCATCTGTGGTGTAGCGCTCCGCGTTGGCCAGAGTCTGCTTGCGGATGAAATATTCCGGGACAAGGTTTTTAAAAGAATTTGTCACCTCAAAATAGTATCCAAAAACTTTGTTATACTTGATCTTCAGATTCTTAATTCCAGTCTTATCCCTCTCCCTGACTTCCAGTTCTGCCAGCCAGGATTTCCCCTCCGTCTTTGCGTGGCGCAGCTTGTCTCCTTCTTCAGAAAATCCGTCTTTGATAATGCCTCCGTCTCTCAGGGAAACCGGCGGGTCGTCCAAAATGGACCTCTCAATCAGATCGCACAGATCCGTCAGCGGATCAAGGTCCGACTCAATTTCACGGAGAAGGGGCGATGAAAACTCCTGAAGCGTTGTCTTGATAAAAGGCAGCATTTTTAGAGAGTTCTTAAAGGAGATCAGGTCTCTCGGGTTTGCTGTTTTATAGCTGATCCGGCCCACAAGACGCTCCAGGTCATAGACAGGGTTTAAGTACTCCCGGATCTCCTCCCTGGAAATATAGCTCATATTCAGCTCCTGAATTCCTTCCTGACGCCGCAGGATCTCCTCTTTCCGAATCAAAGGCTGTTCCAGAAAACTCCTCAAAAGTCTGGCTCCCATAGCTGTTTTCGTCTTATCCAGAACCCAGAGAAGGGAACCCCTTTTCTGCTTTTCTCTCAGTGTCTCTACCAGCTCCAGATTTCTTCTGGTGGAAGAATCCAGAATCATAAACTGGCCCACATGGTACGGTACAATGGTCGCCATGTGTTCCAGATTACTCTTCTGGGTTTCATACAGATAGCCGAGAACGGCTCCTGCGGCCACCACGCCTGTCTCGTAGTCTCCCAGGCCCAGACCTGCCAGGTGGTTGACCTTAAAATGCTCCTTCAAGATGCGGCGACAGTTATCATCGCTGAAAAACCGGCTGTCCAGCGCTGTAATCACCACGTGGTACCGGTTCTTTAAATCTTCCACATCCACTCCGGACATGAAAAACGCCTCATTGCACACTACCTCAGAAGGGGAAAATTTATTGATTTCATCAAACAGGTCTCTCTCTGATCCGACCTCTGTTACGAAAAAATCACCAGTACTGATGTCGGCAGCAGCCAGACCGAACACTTCCCCGATGTAAACAATCCCCATCAGATAATTGTTCTTTGTCTCGTCTAATGCCTGTGCACTGGTAATCGTTCCTGGCGTCACAACCCGGATCACTTCCCGTTTTACCAGCCCTTTGGCCAGCTTGGGGTCTTCCATCTGCTCCGCAATTGCGACTTTATAGCCTTTTTGTACAAGCCTGCTGATATAGCTGTCCACAGCGTGGAAAGGAACGCCGCACATAGGTGCGCGTTCCTCCAGGCCGCATTCCTTACCGGTCAGGGTGATCTCCAGTTCTTTGGATGCCGTCAGTGCATCGTCAAAAAACATCTCGTAGAAATCACCCAGGCGGTAAAATAAGATACAGTCTTTATACTGTTCTTTGGTCTCCATATAGTGGACCATCATCGG
This sequence comes from uncultured Lachnospiraceae bacterium, assembly GCA_904395885.1. Classification (GTDB taxonomy): domain Bacteria; phylum Bacillota; class Clostridia; order Lachnospirales; family Lachnospiraceae; genus UMGS1370. The sequence goes on along the minus strand of CAJFOF010000039.1, from coordinate 88,357 downwards.
TGATAATCCAGCCACGTATGTATATCCTTTCTCTTCAGTCTGTTTACTCCAGCTCTACTTCCGTGTCCGTTGGATCCCATTCCTGAACATTGGGTACCGGAACCACATCCGGACGGTAGAACGGTCCCACGCTGGTAGCATCTTCGTAAATCGTAATAGGCACATTTGCCTGGCAGTTTTCATAAATCCATTTTGCATCTTCGGTCACCAGACGGACACATCCGTCAGATCTGGCCACGCCCAGTTCATTGTAGGTCTGGGCCAGAAGGCTGGTGGGATCCTGCTCCTCATAGAGAATGGAATGAATCAGATAATTGCCCGTTATTCTGGTCGCATACTGAGTATAGACGCCGCTGAGCATATAACGCCAGCGGTAGCGTTCCGGGCTCTTAAAGGTCCCGATCGGCGTCGCGTCGCCTACGGATGTCAGCATAGATTTCACTGGAATAATGTATCCATTGTCGCCGTCTTTTGCATAGACAGTCAGGCAGTTGGCCAGCTTGTTTATCTTTATAATGTAGCTAGACTGTTTTCCGATAATTGAGTCGACATCCTGCACCAGTCTTCCATCTTCACGGAAATAATATTTATATCCATCAATGTATTGCCAGCCGGTCAGTACCATAGAATTTGCGACATAGAACCGGCTCTCTGTGTCATCGAGCCATCCTGAATAATCATTTCCATTTGGATCATCATAGTGGATCGCTCCGGCTTCGTCTCTCCACATCCGCGATTCATATACAGAGTAGAAACGGTACCGGTCAGATTCCGGCCCTGGCTGTCCTTTGGGAACAAGCTGGATCTCAATGTCCGTAATATAGTGGCCGCTTCCCAGAGTTCCCGCGATCTCACCATTCTTTGCCCATCCAAGCTGTCCGATGGTGTCCAGGGTCACACGGTAATAAATATCGTAGTTGTATCCTGCCAGCATGGAAAGGCTGATTCGCACTGCCTCCATTCGGGTATCAGCATTGCCGTCTGTAGCGCCGTTCAGCTCCCCTACGTAGTTCCAGCCAAGCCAGCCGCCATTGTTGATGCTGCTGGTGTAGGTAATGGAACCGCCCAGACCACTGTTGAATACCAGCGACATGTTGCTGTAAAAGCCGCCGTTTCCAACGCCGTAATTTAACGTCACACCGTTAAATACTTTCTGTGCCGGTGTAATCGTCCCGGCCGTCCAGTTTTCTCCCGACTCAGCTCCAGCAGAAGATTCATCTGTTTCCTCTGAAGGCGTCTCTGTCTCCTGAGACGGATCCACAGGCGTCACAGTGCCTGTCCCATCCGTTCCCGAAGAATTCCCTGGCTCTGCAGGGCTGGTTTCTCCGCCGGGTTCTGTAGCCCCGTTGTTATCCGGCACTACGGCAGCTCCCGGTCCTCCGGTTACATTGCTGTTAGAATCATTTAATATAACGCCTGGGCTGGACTGTTCCATACTCTGATCTAAGGCAACGCCCGGCCCTTCATTCACATAGTCGTCTGCATATGCGGTTCCCGGAACAGTCAGTGCCAGGCTTGCCGCCAACACAGCCGCAGTCCTCCATGGTTTTTTCATTGTATCTTTCCTCCTTGCACCTCTGCCAATGTCCCCATATAGTAGAAGCCTTTTATCTCATCCAGATAAACGTCCACGATCTTCCCGATCAGTGACGGATCACCTGGAAAGTGCACCACAGTGTTGTTGTCTAAACGGCCGGTCAGCAAACGGCTGTCATGGCTGTTTACCTCCTCCGCCAGCACTTTCTGTACCGTGCGTACATCCCTCCCGGAAACTTCAGAAGAAATTTTCTGTACCTGTGCCAACAGACGGTCAAACCGGTCTTTGACAACCTCCTCCGGTACCTGATCTTCCATTTTCGCTGCCGGTGTTCCGGTCCGTTTTGAGTAGATGAATGTAAAAGCGCTGTCATAGCGAACCTTTTCCACTACATCCATCGTTTCCAGAAAATCCTCCTCCGTCTCTCCCGGAAATCCTACAATAATATCTGTCGTAAGGGCGATATCCGGTATCGCCTTTTTCAGCTTGTCCACCAGTTCCAGGTACTGTTCCTTTGTGTACCTGCGGTTCATCAGTTTCAGAATTCTGCTGCTTCCAGACTGGAGCGGCAGATGAAGGTGATGACAAATTTTTTTTGATTCCTTCATAACCTGAATCAGTTCGTCAGACAGGTCTTTCGGATGAGAGGTCATAAAACGGATCCGCTCAATTCCTTCCACCTGCTCGATCTGCTGCAAAAGCTGGGCAAAGGTAATCTTCTCTTTCAAATTTTTGCCATAAGAATTGACGTTCTGTCCCAGGAGCATGACCTCCACAACGCCGTCTGCTGCCAGACGCCTGACCTCTGCCAAAATATCTTCCGGGCTTCGGCTCCGCTCTCTTCCTCTCACATAGGGAACGATACAGTAGCTGCAGAAATTGTCACAGCCAAACATAATGTTGACGCCGGATTTAAATGAGAATTTCCGATCCGTGGGAAGTTCTTCCACAATCCGGTCTGTCCCCTCCCAGACATCAACTACCATGCCTGACTCTCTCTCCAGGCATTCCGTCAAAAGCTCTGCCAGCTTATAGATATTGTGGGTACCGAAAATCAGATCCACAAAGCGATAACTTTTTTTGATTTTTTCTACAACCTGGGCTTCCTGCATCATACAGCCGCAGAGGGCGATGATCATACCCGGGTGCTTCTTCTTCAGGGAACCTAAATGCCCCAGACGGCCGTAAACTTTTAAATTGGCATTTTCTCTGACCGTACAGGTATTGTAGAGGGTGAAATCTGCATCCTCGTCCTCAGTGGGAACGTACCCTGCAGCTTCCAGGATCCCCAGTAATTTTTCAGAATCTCTGGCATTCATCTGGCATCCGAAGGTATGGATGCAGCAGGTCAGGGGACGGCCAGCCTCAGCGCTTCTTCTGGCTACCAATCGCTTTGCTTTTTCCATAAAATAGCGCTGTCTCTCCGGCTCTGTATCCGGTACGACCTCCGACTGTGCACTTGTCTGCACCGTCGATTCCAGGTTCAATTCACTGTAATTCATTCAAACACTCTCCATTTCTGTGGTACCCGTTTATTATAAACGGCAGAAATAGAAAAAGCAACCAGCTATTTTTAATTGTCAGAAAAGTGTAATAAAGTTGTCACTGTCAGCCGGTCTTCTTTATCTGATTTGACCATTTCCGTAAATGATATATTTGGTCGTTGTCAGTTCCTTTAATCCCATGGGGCCTCTGGCGTGAAGCTTCTGGGTGCTGATGCCGATCTCCGCCCCAAAACCAAATTCCTCTCCGTCGGTAAATCGGGTAGAAGCGTTGACGTAAACAGCCGCCGCATCAATTTCATCTAAAAATTTCTGGGCATTGGCATAATCTGAAGTAATAATACTCTCCGAGTGACCTGTATTGTACCGGTTGATGTGGGAAATGGCTTCATCGACAGAACCGACAATCTTCAGAGAAAGAATATAGTCCAGATATTCCGTTCCCCAATCTTCTTCTGTGGCGGCGACAAATTCCGGAACGATTTTGCAGGCTTCCTCATCGCCGCGGATTTCCACCTGTTTCTTGGACAGGCGCTCCTGCAAAAGGGGGAGAAATTTCTCTGCAACAGATCTGTGGACTACCAGGGATTCGCAGGCGTTGCAGACGCCGATCCTCTGGGTCTTGGCGTTTTCAATAATATCCAGAGCCATGGAAAAATCGGCCGACTCATCTACGTAGATATGACAGTTTCCCGTTCCTGTCTCGATCACCGGAACCGTACTGTTTTCCACTACCGTCTTGATAAGGCCGGCTCCGCCCCGGGGAATCAGGACATCTATGTAACGGTTCAGCCGCATCAGTTCTCTCGTCGTCTCCCTGCTGGTGTCCGTAATCAGAAGGAGCGCGTCCTCCACAAGTCCGGCATCCGCAAGTCCGGCCCGAAGAGCCTTGGCGATAGCCTTGTTGGACTCCAGGGCATCGCTTCCCCCTTTTAAAATCACAGCATTTCCGGATTTAAAGCAAAGACCGAAGGCGTCAGCCGTTACATTGGGCCTTGCCTCATAGATCATACCCACGACCCCCAGCGGCACCCTTTTTTGCCCGATCATCAGCCCATTGGGCCTTTTCTTCATAAACAGCACTTCCCCCACAGGGTCCTCCAGATCTGCCACCTGCAAAAGACCTCCTGCCATAGCTTTAATCCGCTCCGGGGTGAGGGCAAGCCGGTCCAAAAGACCTTGGCTCATCCCCCTCAGTCTCGCCTTTTCCATATCGATTTCATTAGCAGCCAATATAGTATTTTCTCGCCTAATCAGGCTGTCTGCAGCCATCCTGAGTCCTCTGTTCTTTTCCTCGCAGCCCAATGTGCCCAAAACAGCGGCCGCCTTTTTTGCTCTCTCTCCCAACTCCTGCAACATCATATTCTGTCCCTCCTGCATACAACAAAACGGTTGGGCGTAAGAATTCCATCTACCGCCCGGTCGTGCTCCTCCGCCTGAATATCCTCATAGATCTGAAATTCATAAACCAGGCCAACCACATATCCCCTAGTCAGCCTGCCTAAAAAGCGATCGTAATAGCCCCCTCCATAGCCGATCCTGTTTCCTTTTAAGTCCAGCGCTACTGCCGGAACGAGGATCAGTGGATTTGTGTCAAATCCATCCGGCAGAGCCGTCTGGCCCAAGGGTTCTAAAATTCCCATATATCCTGGCCTGACATCTCTCCACGAAAAAATTTCAGAAAACGCCATCTCCTGACCTGTGACTCTGGGAACAGCCGTCGGAATCTTTTTTCTCCACAATTCCTCTAAAATTTTTTTGGTACCTGCCTCTTTTCCAATGTCAATGTAACAGAAAATTCCGGAAATATTCTCCATTTGCGGCAGCAAAAACAGCCGCTCTTGAATCGCTGTATCCCATCTCTGTTTCTCTTCAGGAGTCACCTTTTTCCGGAGTCCGGCAATCTCTTTGCGGATCTCCCCTTTTCTAGCGATTTCCATATTTTTTCCCAAGATCTGTAATCGAACCGTCCGGTTCTTTGATGGAAATGTTATTCAGGGTTCCCCTTAAATTTCTGCGAATTGCCTCTATATATGCCTTTCGGAGGGCCGCCTGCTCCTCCTTCTCTGCCTCCGTCAGTCCTACGGACTGAGATTTATGGTACAGCGTGTTGATTCGGTCAATTTTTTCCTGATTCAATGCAATTCTCCTTTCTGATCTGATCCTCTGCTACGGCAAAATTACCGTCAGTATTCATAATTGATATAGTCCATCAGGTCAAAGTCCCGGTTCCGATGAGCCAGAAACAGGGTTCCCTGCCGTTTTCCCTCAAGAATGGAAGAGACAACGGAAACATCCTCCCCGTTGGCGATAACCATATCGCAGCCGCTGTCGGTGGCGATCCGGGCCGCTGCCAGTTTAGCCGCCATTCCTCCTGTTCCCACATCACTGCCGGAGGTGGCCTTCCCCATTGCCAAAAGCTCCGGTGTGATCTCGGGAACCGTAGAGATCATCTCTGCCTCCGGATTTCTATGGGGATCATCAGAATACAGCCCGTCAATATCTGACAGCAAAATCAGGAGATCCGCTCCTACCAGAGCCGCCACCACAGCAGACAGCCGGTCATTATCCCCAAAATGGTCTACCAGCGGGATCTCGGAGGTGGAGACGGTATCATTCTCATTGACAATCGGAATAGCATGAAGTTTCAAAAGCTCTTCAAATGTATTCTGAGCATTATATCTGGATGCATCGTTGGTCATTGTATTTTTCGTAAGCAAAATCTGGGCTGCCGTCTGATTGTATTCCGAAAAAATCTTCTGGTATACCATCATCAGCCTTGCCTGGCCCACAGCGGCAAAAGCCTGTTTCTGGGAAAGGCGGTCCGGCTTCTCTCTATGCCCCAGCGCCTGCCGGCCTGCTGCAATGGCACCGGAAGATACCAGGATCACATCTTTTCCCTTTCCCTTCAAATCGCTGATGACCCTCACCAGCCGCTCGATTTTTAACAAATTCAAGTCTCCGGTCTCGCTGTGGGTCAGAGAGGAAGATCCAATTTTAATCACGATCCTCTTTTTCTCCCTGAGCCTTGCGCTAAAATCCTGTTCCATGCCAGTTTTCTCCTTCCTGTTGTCTGCCCTGTCTTAACCTCAGCGGGCACCCGATGTCTTCCGAAATGGACGGTACCTCTTGGCCAGAACCTCTGCAACCCGAATCCCATCCATTGCTGCGGATGTAATGCCTCCGGCAAACCCTGCGCCCTCGCCGCACGGATACAGTCCCTTCACACTGCTCTCCAGCCCGTCGTCTCTCGGAATCCTGACAGGCGACGAGGTCCTGCTTTCTATCCCGGCAAGGATTGCGTCAGGGCGGTCAAACCCGCTGATCTTCTTGCCAAATTCTTGCATTCCTTCGATAAACGCCGCAGACAGTTCCGGGGAGAGAAGCACTCTCAGATCAGCCATCTCATAACTGCCCATAAACTCCGGCTCCACTTCACCAAAACTTGAAGAAATCTTTCCTTCAGCAAAATCTCCATAGAGCTGGACAGGAATCTTTCCCCTGCCCAAAGCGTATGCCTTTTCCTCCAGCCGTCTCTGGTACTCTACCCCGGCCAGAGGCCCCTGCTCCTTAAAGTCTTCCGGCGTTACAGTCACAATAATAGCACTGTTGCTGTTCTTGCCGTCCCGGGCATGGTTGCTCATGCCGTTTACCGCCAGCCGTCCTGGCTCGGAAGAGGCATTGACCACATATCCTCCCGGGCACATGCAGAAGGAATAGACCCCTCGGCCGGAGGAAGTCTGGCAAGTCAGCTTGTAGCTGGCAGGCCCCAGGATCTCTGCAGCCTCCTCGCCGTACTGGGAATCATTAATCATGTTCTGGGGATGCTGGACTCTCAGCCCCACGGCAAAGGCCTTCTGCTCCATAGGGATTCCTTCATCCAGCAGAACCTGAAACGTGTCCCTGGCACTGTGCCCTATAGCCAGAACTACCACTTCCGTATCCAGAACCTTACGCTCTCCCTCATCTCCCTGTTTCACAAAAACCCCGGTCAGGCGGCGTACCCCTTCCTGGGAAGCAAATCGGAAGCCATCTGCAAGACAGCCAAACCGCACCTGGCCTCCGAGCCGAATGATCTCCTCCCGGATATTTTTCACCACCTTGCTCAGTACATCAGTCCCGATATGGGGTTTATTCAGATACCGGATCGCCGGATCCGCACCGAATTCCGTCAAAATCTTTAAAACTTCGCCGTTTCTGCCGGAAACGTCCTTTACCAGAGTATTGAGCTTGCCGTCGGAAAATGTCCCGGCTCCCCCCTCTCCAAACTGGACGTTGCAGTTGGCATCCAGCGGTCCTCCTGCCCAGAACTCTCTTACCATTCTGGTTCTTTCCTCCACCGGCTTTCCCCGTTCCAGAAGGACCGGACAATAGCCTGCTCTCGCCAGCATCAGACCACAGAACAGCCCAGCAGGACCGGTTCCAATAATCACCGGTGGATGGCTTAGAGGCTCCAAGCCTGACTCCGGAAAAACATAGGGTTTCTCCGTCCCAATAGAAATGTTGGGATTTTTTGCCCTTCTAACCAGCTTTTCCTCCTGTCTGGCCTCTATATCCAAAACGTAGCTGTATGTAATCTCCCTCTTCTTTCTGGCGTCTACCGATTGCTTTACCACCGAAAGGCTGACAATTTCCTCCGGCCTGATCCGAAGTAGTTTTGCCGCCTTCTCTCTAAGCTCTTCGTCGGTATGGCAAATGGGAAGCTTGACCTGTGTCATACGGATCATCTGGAGACCTCCTTCTGGAAACTTCTGTTTTGCTCCTTTTTCCTGACGGCAGCCCGGCCTGCCAGATTTCCGGTAGCCCACGCCCACTGAAGATTGTAACCGCCGCAGATTCCATCCACATCCAGCAATTCGCCAATTAAATATAGCCCCGATATCAGCCGTGATTCCAGTGTTTCTGGGTCAACCTGGCTGGTATCCACTCCTCCGCAGCACACCTGGGCATTGGCAAAAGGATTGACACTCTGTACCAGGGCTTCGTATTCTTTCATCTGTCGGCAGAGGGCTTCTGACTGTTTTCTGCTCCAGCTCTCAGCCGGGGCAGACGGACGAATTCCAGCCAATTTTAAAAGGCCAAGAGCCAGTTTCTTATTGATCAGACCCCCTAAAAGTTCTTCCCCGGTCCGGTTCGGAAAATCAGCCCGGCCCCTGGCAATCCAATCCAGAACTTCTTTTTTTCCTCTGGCAGGAAGAAAATCCACAGACACTGTGACCTTTTTCCCCTCATCCAGGGCTCGTGAGGCATAGCGGCTGATCTGAAATGCCGGAATCCCACTCAATCCGTAATCTGTGATCTGAAGTTCTCCCCGGTCACGGGCCATCTTTTTTCCGGATGCAAAGAGGGTCAGCTCCGCTTCTGTTCTGACACCGGCCATCACCTTATATAAATTTCCCTGGCAGCGAAGCTGAACCAAAGCCGGAAGGGGACGGATTACCCGGTGTCCCAGATCTTTTGCCAGCCCATACCCGCTCCCGTCCGAACCGGTGGAGGGGGCTGCTTTGGACCCGGCCGCCAAAATCAGGGCGTTTCCCCAAAATTTCACAGCTTGGCCATCTTTTTTCTTTCCGCTCACCTCAAAACCGCCGGATGTGATTCCAATCCCATCCGGCTCAACTCCACACATAACGTTCACGCCCAGCTCCCTCAGACGGAACCTGAGGACATCCAGAACAGACGACGCCTGGTCAGAGGCCGGATAATAATATCCTTGGCGCTCCCTGACCTCCAGCCCCATCTCATGGAACCAGGCAATCGTATCCTCAGGCAAAAAATGTTTCAGAACTTTCATAGGGAAATCTGCCTCATCGCAGCGGTAGCAGGATGGATCCATCTGCCGGTTCGTCAGATTGCATCTTCCATTTCCTGTTGACAGGATCTTTTTCCCCACCCGGTCCATATGCTCTATAACTGTAACGTCAGCGCCACTGTCTGCCGCGGCGATAGCCGCCGCCATGCCAGAGGCGCCACCGCCAATGATCAGCACTCTCTTCTTCATTCAGCAACCTCATTTCGTGTAAAGGCATACGCCTCTCTTATAATATAACCCTTTCCCCCTACGGAATCAACTCGTATATGATTCCAAATAGCTGTACACCTCCATCATCGTTGAAAACCAGATCCCCTGTCTCAATTTGTCCTGCTCCTCCTGTGGAAAATCTACAATCGGGATATGGGTAAACAGACAAACCTCATCCTGATCACGGCGAAAAACCAGGAGAAAGCCATTTTCTGCCACCAGACAGTAAGGCGGGTTTTCCGCTGTAGAAACATTGTGCACTTCTTCCTGATTCGCCGCCGGGGCGTCGTCCGGGGGAGCTGTATAGGATTCCACCGCCGTATTTTCAATTCCTTTCTCCTCCTGAACAGGGGCATACTTGGTGACAAAAAAGCCAATTGCAAAACACACGGCTGACGCTCCCAGAAACAAAAATAAGCAAGATACATACTTTTTCATGGAAATCCTCCTTTCCAAAGTTAGTATCTGCTTATCTTTCCATTTTAAACATTTATCACAGGATTCCTCCACCGCCGAAACTGTATTTCCGGCTAGATCAGATGGATTTTCGCCGCAACCCTCAGCAGCTTCGTTCCCATAGGCATTTCTCTGATTTCAGCTTTGGTAAATCCGCCGGCCTTCAGCAGAATAATGCCATACAGGGCAACTGCTACCATAACGGAGCCTGCCACAGCTATTCCCAGCCCCACTCGGCTGTCTGCAAATGCCGCAGGCATCACAGCGCGGATGCCGTAGCAAACTCCCCATGCGGCTGCGCCCATAACTGCAGAAGCCAGCAGCGGGATCAGGAATGTCTTTTTATATTCCTGACGATACCTTAAATACTTGCGGATAGCCAGGTTGTTGAGAATGCAGACGATCAGTGCAAACAAGATATTGGCATATACTACGCTGTAAATTCCCAGCCCCATCACCTGCTGAAACACAACAAGAGAAATGATATGCGGAATCAGCGCAATCCCCGAATTCATGAGAGGGATATTCATATGGTTGCTTCCCTGCAGGATCGCATTGCTTACCGTAGACAGAGAAAAGAAAACGACTGCCACGGAACCGACCTGCATCAGTTGAATCAGCAGAGCATTATCATGGCTTGCAAACAGCAGATCCGAGATCGGTCCGGCCAGGACTGTAAGCCCTACCGCAGCCGGTATTGCAAGAATCATTGTAAACCGGATGGCTGTCCGTGTCTTCTGAATCACCTGTTTTCTCTGCCTTGTCGCTACCGCGTTGGCCAGAGACGGGATCAGGGACGAGGACAGGGAATTGGCCAGAGCCACTGGAATATTAAACAGCAGATGGTATTCACCGAATACGCCCCACAGTTCAGCCATCTGTTCTTCCTGCCCTAGGTTTCGCAGGCCCTCTGCAAACAAATAATTGTCCAGAACAGAACTGATATTGTACAGGGTGCTGCTCAAAACAATGGGGAGTATGGTAAGCGTCATAACCCCGAAGATCCGGCCGTAAGAATCCAGGCGTCTGGTCCGGTCCCTTCTGTTCTGTCGGCGCATAACCGGACGGTAGCTGAGCAGAAGAAGCAAAAAGAAGGCCAGAGCAACACCGGCTCCTACGCCGGTGCCTATCGTGCCGCCTGCGGCGCCAAAAGCGCTGGCATATTCCGTCTCTCCATAAACCAGATTAGCCTCCAGCCCTTTCTGTACCAGCCATGTGGCTGCCCCAATGCTGACTACAGCATTGATAATCTGCTCCAGGATTTGGGAAACAGCCGTAGGAACCATAGTGCTGTGTCCCTGAAAATATCCTCTGAGAACTCCCAGATAGGCCATGATCCAAACCGTCGGGGCCAGAGTCCGAAGAGCATACCGACAAAAAGGCATTCCCAAAAGCTCGGCAAAGAATCCGGCTCCAAACCACAGGATAAAAGCTGCTGCCCCTCCCACTATGGTTGCATACAGGAAAGCCGCCTTCAAAATCCGACTGCTGTTTCTGTATTGACCAACAGCCAGACGGCCCGCCACCATTTTGGAGACAGCTGTAGGAAGACTGTAGGAAGAAATGATCAAAAGAATCGAATACACGCTGTATGCCGACGTATAATATCCGTTTCCTTCCTGTCCGATAATGTCAATCAGGGGAATTCGGTATACCATTCCTATCAGCCTTACAATAATTCCCGCTGCTGCCAGAATACTTCCCTGCACAACAAAATTCTGGACCTTTGAGGATCCGTTCTTTCTCTCTGTCTTTCCTCTCGGATTGTTTGTCTGCATATTGTTTCAATCTCTTTCTAATCGTTTTTTACGAACCTTCTATCTTGACGGCCTGTCCTGCGTCCTTTGTCGCAATAATGCACACCCATGTCTTTCCTGGATTCAGGGTGATTTCCTCGTGGTTCGCATCGTAATAATGAGTGACTCCAAATTCCCCGTCTTTCTCCCAGGTTATCGGAATCGCTTTCCCGTTGGTTATGTAATATCCTCCGGAACCGGTGTGAACATCAATGTTCAGATATTCCGTCGTGGCATAGTGGCCCCAGGCACACCACTGAACCAGAATATTTTTTGCAGTGATCGGCCCTTCGTCCCCCATATGGACGTCGCCATACTGATATCTGTGGTACAGCCCATCTGCCTCGTTGTACACAAAGCGCGCCTCATTCAGCTTATATCCGGGATCTACCGTTACCGCGTCCATGACGCCGGGCCTCTCCTCCAGAGTAACCGGCCCTTTGGCAAAACGGTAATGGCCCTGGTAGTCCTCCGGATACTCCCAGGTGTAGCCCAGACTTTCCGCAGCCTTCTTCACGCCGTCTCCGCTGGTATAGGCATTATGAGGAGCCTTCCGGTCGCTGCTCCGGTAAAAGGCCGAACCTCCCGCCCCCTCAATTCCGTTGATCCCCGCAACATTTTCCAAATACGGCCGTGCAAAGGTACTCTGCCCGTAATGGGCAAAAATTGCCTCAAATTCTCTGGCAAAATAAATATAATACGTTCTGGCAGAACGGACGGATCCGATCCTCTCCAGATCATCAAAGTCTTCAATCAGCGCCATATACCGGTTCATAGTTCCTTCCACCGGCGCCTCATAGACTACCCCTGCCCGATTAATTCCAAACTGCGGCAGTGCCTGCTTGTCATTGCTCATCATCACAGCCAGAGGACGGCGGTTTCCAATCTCCGCATCCACCAGTTCTCCGGTCAGGTAGCTTCTGATCTTACCGTCCTGTTCCACTCTCTCCTCAGGTCTGTAGTAATCTGGCTCTCCTTCCTGGCTCTCTTCTTCCTGATTGATCTCAATCACCGGCCTGGCAGTCTCAGCAGTCTCAGCAATCTCCGATTCCCTTTGATTTTCCTCTGCCGTGGGAAGGGTGGCATAAGCATCCACTTCCCCGTTTCCGCAGCCAGAAAGCGCCAAAATAAACACTGTGGCTGTCAGAACCCATCCCCATTTCCGTTTTTTCCCCCATAAGCCTTTCACCTTATCTTACGTACCCCCTTCTCTGCAGGATCTCCTCCTGCTTCTTCTCCATCACCATTCTCTCATCATCTTCCATGTGGTCGTATCCGCACAGGTGAAGCATGCTGTGCGCTACCAGAAAAGCCAGCTCCCGCTCCTTGGAATGCCCATAAGCAGCCGCCTGCTCTTCAATCTTATCCACTGACAGGATAATATCTCCCAAAAGCAATTCCCCTGTCTCCGGATTAAAGCTGTCACAGAACTCCTCCTCCACTCTGGAAAAATCAGAAGGCCTCCTGAACTCTAACATGGGAAATGAGAGGACATCCGTAGGACGATCCATCTCCCTGTATTCGCGGTTCAGTTCCCGGATCTCCTCGTTTCCTGTCAGCAGAACACTGACCTCTGCCTCGTAAGGGCATTCTTCATAATCCAGCGCCTCTTCCACCACCTGCCGGATAATGGAGTCATAGTCGATTTCCAATTTTTTTCCGGCTTCGTATTCAATGTTTACCGTCATTGGCTGCTCCTCCCCCGGTATCCCTTTCCTCTTATGTTTTTTTCTTTCACTGGGTTTTTCGCCTCGTAGTCATCGTAGGCCTGAACAATTTTCTGAACCAGTGGATGGCGAACTACGTCGCTGTTCGTAAGATAGCAAAAGCCAATCTCATCGATCTTTTTTAAGATCCGGATGGCCATATCCAGGCCGGAAACCGTCCCTACCGGAAGATCCTTCTGGGTCTGATCCCCGGTAACAATCACCTTGGAGCCAAAACCGATCCTGGTCAGAAACATTTTCATCTGAGCCGGGGTCGTATTCTGAGCCTCGTCCAAAATAATGTAGGCGTTATCCAACGTACGCCCTCTCATGTAGGCTAAAGGCGCCACCTCGATCAGTCCCTTCTCCGCATTGTGCAGATAACTGTCTGCCCCCATGATCTGGTACAGAGCATCGTAGAGAGGTCTCAGATAGGGATCGATCTTGCTCTGAAGATCTCCCGGCAGAAAGCCCAGCTTCTCCCCTGCTTCAATGGCCGGGCGGGTCAGAATAATCCGGTTGACCTCTCCGTTTTTAAACGCCTGAATCGCCATCGCCATCGCCAGATACGTCTTTCCGGTTCCAGCAGGGCCAATTCCAAATACAATCATCTTCTTTCGGATCTGATCTACATAGTCTTTCTGCCCCACCGTCTTAGGCTTAACCGGCCGTCCGGCTATGGTCCTGCAAATAATGTCCTGATCAATTTCCAGAATTTTATGGCTGTTCTCCGAAAACGACAGAGCCAAGGCGTAATCCACGTTTTGCTCTGTAATGCTGTTCCCCCGTTTGGAGAGTTCAATCAGGTCGTTGAACACCGCCTTCGCCTGAAGGATTTTTTCTTCCGGTCCAATCAGCTTAATTGCGCCGTCCCGTGCAACCATAGTCACATGGAGCGTCTTTTCGATCTTCTTAAGATAAGCGTCAAACTGGCCGCACACATTTTTCTCGTGCTCAGCAGGGATGTCAATCATTGTATCCATAATACTCATGTCTGTCTATCAAACTCCTTTACTCACCAGCAATGGCCTCTGCTCTGCCAACAGGGCCTTCACCCACAAAGCTCCCTTCCACATGGCACAGAGACGCATCTTCTAATATTTTAACATTATTTTCAATAATGTGTACCCCTTTTTCAGATAAATTTTTCAGATATGTCTGATGAATTGCCTCTCCCTTTTCTTTCAGCTCCTTCTCCGTATAATATCTCTCATAGGAAACACACTGGGAAGAGCGGATGATTCCCCACCATACAGGAAGGCAAAAATCAGAAAACAGGCAGACCTGATATTCCTGGGAAGATGTTCTCCAGCTACTTTCCGCTTTTGGGGGCAAAAGAAAGCGGGCAGTAAATGGGCCAATTCGGAAATACATTCCCATCCGCAGCTTCCCCGTGTCCACTGTCACAAAATGGAGAAGGGGAAACGACTGGCGGTAGGAACCGCTGCTCCTGGCCGTAATGTCTGCATCAGCCCGAACCAGATTGGTCTTCACCACCTCTTCATTATCATTTGTCACCGGGACAACGCCGCTGACCAAAAGCTGTCCTTCCTCTACCGTATCCCCCACGGAAACCATCGGTACCCCGGACCGGACAATCATTTCCGTAATCGTCCCGGAAAAATCTGCCACAATATTACAAGGTGCCGACTCCCGTTCTCTGATTTCCGACAGAACCTCATTTTCTTTTACCTGGATATACAGCCTGGTGCCGGACACTCTTGCAGACACCCAGGTAATTTCCGGAAAACCCGACCGCAGCGCCGCCTCCAGCTCTTCGCAGTCTACGCTGCCCTTTCCCACGCCGCAGGCGATTCCCCTGTCTTCCAAAAAGGTTTCCAGAGTATCGTCCGTATAATGGTAATTCCCGATAAAAGAAATATCCCAGATAAAGAGGGACAATCCGTAAAGCAGGACAAAAAATGACACCGCACCGAGCAAATACCATTTTCTTTTTCTGTTTTTTTCCACAAAAAAAGGAAGCCCTGACCGCTTTGTCACCTTCACCCTAACACCGGACTTTCTCGCAAAAGCCCGTATTTTCCAAAAATCCGGCAACCTCATGGATAAGCGGCACCTTCCATCTTCATAAACCAGATCCCATATCTCGATTCCGTTCAGGCTGCAGAGATTCAGGAAGCGCTCCGGTGAAAATCCTTTCATTTCCAACTGCACAGTCCCCTGCAGAGAATGCATCAGCCCACGAACCATTCTATCCCTCTCTTTACAGCAACATTCATTTAAATTCCACAGACTGGATCTGTCCAGTGATCTTCATCTCTTCCTGAGTATAGTACTCGATTGAAAGTCTGCTGCCGTGAACCAGAAGGCAGTAAGTTTTCCCCTGAAGCTTGATCAGAGTATCGCTGTACAAAACGATTGTCCGGTAATTCTCTACCAGAAGGCTGCCTCGCCCCGAAAACGAAAGAAGCATCTCACCCAGAAGAACGTCGCCGGGAAATTTTAAGGATGTCACCAGCAGCTCTTTTGAAGATTTAAGCATCCGTCCACTTCCCGCCCTGGTTTCTTTTCATTATATGCAAAGAGCTTCTGACCCATGATAAAGATTTCATAGTAAAAAGCCGCTACAGTATGGCTGATATACGCCACACTATAACGGCTTAATCTCTGATTTAGCTTAGTTATACTTACGCTTTCTAGCAGCTTCAGACTTTTTCTTACGTCTTACGCTTGGTTTCTCGTAATGCTCTCTTTTACGAATTTCCTGCTGAATGCCAGCCTTCGCGCAGTTTCTTTTGAATCTGCGTAAAGCGCTGTCTAAGCTCTCGTTATCTTTAACAATTACGTTTGACATAGCCTCACACCTAACCTCCCTCCAGTTGTGTAATTGTGCACAATACAACTGTATGGGTATTTATCGCACTTCCTTGATTATATCATAAATTTACCATACGTCAAGAAGATTTTATGATTTTATCTGTTCTGCGACAACTTTTGCAGCTTCCGCCAGTGCCGCCTCCACTCCGGCCGGGTTCTTTCCTCCCGCCTGAGCCATAGAGGGACGGCCGCCACCGCCGCCGCCGACCAGCCCTGCGATCGCCTTGATCAGATTTCCGGCATGAGCGCCTGCCTTCACCGCGCTGTCTGTCGCCGTTGCCATCAAATTGACCTTTCCGTCTGCCACCGATGCGATCACGATCACGCCATCGCCCAGTTTTTCTTTCATCTGATCGCCCAGATTTCTCAGGCCGTTCATATCCACGTCAGCCACCTTGATGCCAAGGAATTTAACGCCCTTTATCTCCTGAACCTGATCCATAACATCGCCTACTGCTTCGTTTGCCAGCTTGCTCTTTAATTTCTCATTTTCAGCGTGGAGAGCCTTGATTTCCTCCAGAAGGCTTTCAATCTTGCCGGTAAGACCTGCCGGCGTCGTCTTTGCGATTCTTGCCGCCTGGTGAAGCTCTTCCTCTGTCTCCTGATAATATTTCATCAGACCATCGGAAGTAAGCGCCTCGATTCTGCGAACCCCCGCTGCAATCCCGGCTTCCGAAAGAATCTTAAATGCCTGGATGGAACTGGTATTCGCCACATGGGTACCTCCGCACAGCTCAGTGGAAAAATCTCCCATCTTTACCACGCGAACCACTTCGCCGTACTTCTCGCCGAACAATGCCATAGCCCCTGTCTTCTTTGCATCATCCAGGCTCATCTCCTGGGTAACCACCGGCAGAGAAGCCCGAATTTCTTCATTTACCATGTCTTCTACTTTTTTAATCTCCTCGGCAGTCATGGCAGAAAAATGGGTAAAGTCAAAACGCAGTCTCTCCGGGCCTACGTAAGAACCAGCCTGCTCAACGTGAGTTCCAAGCACCGTGCGGAGCGCCTTGTGGAGCAGATGGGTAGCGCTGTGGTTTTTCTCTGTAGCCCGGCGTGCAGATTCGCAGACCTTCAGCGTCACAGTCTCACCATTCTGAAGCATTCCTTTCACCATCACGCCTACATGGCCAACCTTGCCGCCCTGAAGGTGGATCGTATCTTCCACGCGGAACTCACCGTTTCCGCTGACAATCAGGCCCGTATCTCCCTGCTGGCCGCCCATGGTTCCGTAGAATGGCGTTTCCTCCACCAAGATCGTTCCCTTTTGTCCGTCGGTGAGCGCCTCCACGATCTCATCCTCCGTAGTCAGGACTGTAATTCTGGAATCGTGAACCAGGCGATCGTACCCAACGAATGTCGTGGTAATCGCCGGATCAATGGACTGATAAACCGTAACGTCAGCACCCATGTAGTTCGTAGCTTTTCTGGCTTTTCTGGCCTTCTCTTTCTGCTCCTTCATGGCAGCCGCAAATCCATCTTCATCTACATCCAGTCCCTTTTCCTCCAGGATCTCTTTCGTCAGATCTACAGGGAAACCATAGGTGTCATAGAGTTTGAAGGCATCCGCTCCGGAGAGAGTCTTTTCCCCTGCTGCAGCCATTTTCTCTTCCATGTCTGACAGGATTGACAATCCCTGATCGATGGTCTTGTTAAATTTATCTTCCTCCTCAGAGAGGACCTTAAAGATCATGGCCTTCTTCTCTTCCAACTCAGGGTAACCGTCCTTGGAGAGGGCAATAACGGTATCGCTTAAATTTGCCAGGAATTCTCCCTCAATTCCCAGTTTTCTTCCGTGGCGGGCAGCCCGGCGCAGAAGACGGCGAAGTACATAGCCGCGACCCTCATTGGAAGGCATAATGCCGTCAGAAATCATAAATGTACAGGATTTGATGTGGTCTGTAACAATTCTCAGAGACACATCTGTCTCGTGATCCTTCTGATATTCTGCGTGAGCCAGTTCACAGACGCGATCCAGAAGAGCCTTATTGGTATCCACCGTAAACAGGGAATCCACATCCTGCACGACCACTGCCAGACGTTCCAGACCCATGCCGGTATCAATATTCTTCTGTTTCAGTTCGCTGTAATGGCCGTGGCCGTCATTGTCGAACTGGCTGAACACGTTGTTCCACACTTCAATATAGCGATCACAGTCGCAGCCCACCGTACAATCCGGCTTGCCGCAGCCGTATTTTTCTCCTCTGTCGTAATAAATCTCCGAACAGGGGCCGCAGGGACCGGATCCATGCTCCCAGAAATTGTCTTCCTTGCTAAAGCGGAAGATCCGCTCCGCCGGGATGCCAATCTCCTTATTCCAAATATCAAATGCCTCATCGTCGTCCAGGTACACAGATGGGTACAGCCGGTCCGGTGAAAGACCCACTACCTCAGTTAAAAACTCCCAGGACCACGCGATGGCTTCATGCTTAAAATAATCGCCAAAAGAAAAGTTGCCCAACATCTCAAAAAATGTGCCATGGCGGGCAGTTTTTCCAATATTCTCAATATCTCCGGTACGGATACACTTCTGGCAGGTACACACCCTTTTTCTTGGCGGAATCTCCTGACCGGTAAAGTAAGGCTTTAAAGGCGCCATACCGGAATTGATCAGCAGCAAACTGTTATCATTATGCGGAACCAGGGAGAAACTTTTCATCGCCAGATGGCCTTTGCTTTCAAAAAACTCCAGAAACATTCTCCTCAGTTCATTTACACCATACTTCTGCACTTCTTTCGTCCTCCGAATCTACCGATCCGCTTTCTGCAGATCTTTTTTGGATAAAAATCACCCTACATTCTATATATCCTATCATAGGAAAATCCATTTATCAAGACTGTCTTGGGGAATATTCCCACAAAATAAGTCCTTTCCTCCATTCCTGGCAAATTATAAATGGCGGGAATGATCTGTAAGTAAGATAGAATAGAAAACCGCTGTACAGTTTCCCGTACAGCGGTCTGCTCTCTTTCCCAGTTATTTGTTGCGTCCGTTCCGACCCTACGGTCGTTTCAAGTAATCCTGATATTCTTCCAAAAGCGCATAAGCGCGGGCACGGGTCGATTCCGCCAGAGAGGCCGTGTATTCAGCGCTCTCAATAGAACTCCCGCTGTTGGAAGGGATCACCTTCTCCGCTGCGGCGTCCCGCTGATTCATCCACTCTCTCTGCGTTCGGGCCAGCTCCTTTCTTCCCAGCTCGTCCAGGCGTTCCATAATTCCGTTATATATAGAGCTCAGCTCTTTTTCCCACAAATTCAGTTCTGTCTCTGCCAGAGCCTTTATAGAAATGGCAGCAGATCCAGTCTGTTCATCACGCATTTTCTGAATCTGATTGTCTAGCTCACTCAATCGGTGCTGCCACTGGGTATAATCGTTCTCTGTGCCCTCCTGGCTCTCTGAATAAGCGCTTGCAGAAATCCCTGGCCCGGCCGAATACGCCGCTGCCGCCACACCTGGCTCCACATCCGCTGCCGTCTCGTTTGCAGCAGCCAAGTCTGCCCCTTGGGTCTCCGGCGCCGTCTCCTCCGCACCGGCAGCGTTTTCTTCCGGCGTCACTGCATATAACTGAACGCCGCCTGCCACAGCTTCAGAGGAACCGCCCGCCGAGAGCCCTTCATCCGAAAGAGCTTCGCTCTCTCCTTCCGGAGCAGCCATTCTGGCCGCTGCAACGCTTGGAGCGGCGGCATCCGCCTCTGCCTCTTGAGAAAAGCTCTCCGCCAGAATTTCTGTCTCCTGAATCATTTCCTCGACAGTCCCAGAAATACCGTCCAGAGATGTCTCCTCAAACTCCCCGCCCATCTCTTTTTCTCTTGTTGTAATAAAATGATCCGTATATGCCGTCGCCAAACTGCCAGCTACAATTATGGCGGCAATCAGACCGAGACGTTTTCTGGCATCTGCCATTCGCATCCACTTCCTTCTAATCCGCTGAATTTTCCCTCTGTACCCTGATGCTACCACACTTTGGACAGAAAGGGAATAGAATACAAAAAAGCGTAATATTTTGTAAGGTTTGCGTAATGTTTTCCAGAAACCTGCCCTTATCTGATCCTCAAAATATCTCCGCCATTCTTAAGCAACCCCTGGATCCTCCAGAAGGCCCTCCCCCAGCGCCGCGGCAACAGCCATCTTATCACAGCGCTCATTCTGCGGATGCCCCGCATGGCCCTTGACCCAGATAAAATTCACCTTATGGGGAGCTTTCGCCTTCAGCAGCCGTTCCCACAGATCGATATTTTTAACCGGGCCGCTCTTTCCCCGAACCCAGTTATTGGCAACCCAGTTGTCAATCCAGTGCTGATTGAAAGCATCTGTCAGATATTTGGAATCTGAGTACAGATCCACCTCACAGGGGCGGTTCAGGGCTTCCAGCCCCACGATCGCAGCCATCAGCTCCATCCGGTTGTTGGTAGTCTTTACATAGCCTGCCGAAATCGTCTTTTCATGGAGCTGCCCGGAAGAATCTGTAAAATGGAGGACAACACCATATCCCCCAGGTCCGTCAGGATTTCCTCTGGCCGATCCGTCTGTGTATATCTGAACTTTGCTCATGTCTTAATTCTCCTGTCTGTTCTTTTCCTTTTTATCGGTCCCATTTATCGCAGAGGGACTGAATCTGATCAGCAAATTTGGCCAGATCCTTGTTGGTTCCGCCCTCATTATGCCGGATAACTTCCAGCAGCCGTTCGCCGGCAGCCACCAGTCTGCCGTAAACACCGGCAGCTTTTCGTTTCGCCATCTTCTCTTTGCTAACGGGGATTCCGGCTGTCCTTACCAGCCATTGCCCGGAAACCAGATCAAAGACGGAACCGGAAAACGGCGCATCGGCCCGCAGCCCCTTCTCTTTTTCCAGGGTTTCCGCAAAAGCGGTGCACACCGTATCTTCTCCGTGAACCATAAACACCCGATCTGGCTTTTTCTCAAATGCAGAGATCCAGTCCAGCAGGCCGTCCCGGTCTGCATGGCCGCTGAGTCCCTCGATGTTAACGATCCTGGCCTCCACATCAATGGTCTCGCCAAAGATCTTTACTGTCTTTCCTCCGTCTACCAGGGTACGCCCCAGGGTCCCCTCCGCCTGGTACCCGGCAAAGACAACTGTACATTCTTTTCTCCATAGATTGTGTTTTAAATGGTGGCGGATCCGGCCTGCGTCGCACATGCCGGCGGCGGAAATGATCACCTTGGGTTCCGGGTCAAAGTTGATATTTTTGGATTCTTCGCTGCTGACCGACAGCTTCAGTCCCGGAAAACTGATGGGATTGATTCCTCGCCTCACCAGTTCCTGGGTCTCATCATCATAGCAATCTAATTCATTTTCTTTAAAAACATGGGTTGCCTCCACTGCCATAGGACTGTCCACATAGACGTCAAAATGGCCATGGCCTGTCACCAGGTGCTGATCCTTAATGCATCGGATAAAATACAGCAGCTCCTGAGTTCGCCCCACTGCAAAAGCCGGGATCACCACGTTTCCGCCCCGGTCCAGAGTATCCTGGATGATCCCCGCCAGCTCCGCCACATGGTCGGTTCCCCGCTTGTGGTAACGGTCGCCGTAGGTACATTCCATCAGCACATAGTCGGCCTCTTTGATATATTGGGGATCCCGGATCAGAGGCTTGTTATAATTTCCGATGTCGCCTGAAAAGACCAGCTTCTTTTCCGTGTCCCCTTCCCTGGCCCAGACTTCGATGGAAGCAGAGCCCAAAAGATGGCCGGCATCCACAAAACGGATGGACATCTCATCCGCCAGCTTGATAACTGCTCCGTAAGGACATGGCACAAACAGCTTCAGAACGCCCTCCGCATCGTTCACTGTATAAACCGGCGGTTCTTCCTGCCTGCCGGCTCTCCTGGCCTTCCGGTTTTTCCATTCCGCCTCCATCTCCTGGATATGGGCGCTGTCGCGAAGCATAATGCCGCACAGATCTGTCGTCGCTTCCGTCGCGTACACTGCCCCCCGGAAGCCCTTGGCAAAGATCAGCGGCAGATACCCTGCATGGTCGATGTGGGCATGGGTCAAAAGCACATAGTCGATCTGGGCGTAGCTCACCGGGAGAGGCGCATTCTCATATACATTGACCCCCTGCTCCATACCGCAGTCCACCAGAATTTTTTTCTCTCCGACCTCCAGGTAGTGACAGCTTCCAGTCACCTCGTGGTCAGCCCCAATGAACGTTAACTTCATACAACCCGCTCCCTTTCCTATCTCTATTTTTGAAACATATCACCCTTCGATTTCGGCAAATTCTTGGCAGGATTTCCTATGGCAGCATAATCATCCGGTACATCTTTAAAAACCGCAGCATTCACGCCAACCAAAGCTCCATCGCCAATATGAATCTGATCCCTCGCGGCTGCACAGGGGCCAAAATAAGCTCTTTTTCCAATCATTGAATGGCCGCCGATAAACGCATTTACTGAAATCACACAATGTTCCTTCACTTGAGTATCATGTCCGATAACTGCATTTTTATAAACTAATGTATTGTCTCCAATCGTTACATCGGCATCAATATACGTATCAAAGACAATGGTTCCCTCGCCAAAGCTGGCGGTTGGGGAAACATCAGCATGAGGATGAATCCATTTAGCCAGAGAATAGCCATCGCCTTTTATTTTTAAAAAAAGTTTTTCTCTGGCTTCTGGTGTCCCCAGTGAAATCAGAAATTTCAGCTCTTCAGGCGCGTACATCTGTGTAATTTCAGCGTAGGTATATACCCTCACCCCATGGGTCTCGCTCACGCCAATGACATCATCTACAAACACAATCTGATCGTAGGCTGACGATGTTTTTTTATCCCGAATTAATGAATCATACAGGCTCTTTCCTGCACCGCCTGCACCAAAGAGTCCTAAAACCATGCCCTATTCCTCCTCACCTAATTTTTTCTATTTTTTAAATTTCTAAAGTCACTTATCAAAGTATACCTCGTCTCTTCCGGAAAAATAATTCCTGATAAACTTTTATTATTCAAATTCTCCTCTGCACTCAATCCCATATTTTCATTCCAGGAATTTGGATTCTTGCTTAAAGCCCTTGCCATGCCTTCCCCCATAATTCCTATCGTACTTCCCGGCCAAGCATATACCCTGTCTGCCCCCAGCCGGACACTGTTCATAACAATATAAGCCCCTCCAAAACTTTTATGCAAAATCAGAGTCAGCTTCACTGTATCCAGCCGGATCATGGCTTTTAGCAATCCTGCACCTTTTATTTCAATACCGTTTCTTTCCTGCTCAATTCCCGGCATAAAAGATGGGACATCAGATATTACGAGCAATGGAAGCCTTAACTTTTTACAGTTTTTTAAGAACCGCTCCCCTTTTTCGGAAGCATCGCAGTCGATTGTTCCCGCAAGAGCCTGGGGTTGATTCGCAAATATTCCCACATTCATTCCGCCTATTCTTGCAAATCCGGTCACCAGATTCGGCGCGTATCCCGGTGCTGTTTCCAACCATGTCCCACTGTCAATTAATCCATCTATAATCCTATGTATATCATACGCCTTATTTGACATTGGCACAATACTGTTTTCTAATTGATAAGCCGGCGCCTTCTCCGGCTGGTCAATCTGATAATAGGCAGACAGCAGAATATCCAGTTTTTCTGCACAATCCCTGCTGCCACAAAAAGTATGTGCAATGGTCCCGTTTGCACTGTGAATCTCTACTCCCCCCAGCTCTTCCTTCCGGCAGTTTTCTCCCATAAAGCTCTGAACAATCTTAGGGCCGGTGAGACACAGATTGCCGTCTGGTTCAGAAAATAAAATAATATCGCACATGGCGGCCAGATACGCTGATCCTCCCACACAGTTTCCGACAATTACAGCAATCTGCATCTGGTCCTCCCCGCAGGCGACAAATTCTTTAAAAACATTGGCGTAGCTGTCCAGAGCTGCAGTTTTCTCCTTCAGATCTGCCCCGTAGCAATTTAAAAAGTAGAGAATCGGTATCTTTTTCTCCCGTTTTCGGGCCTCACAAAAAAGATGGCTTAAAAGTTCCCCCTCTTTCCTTCCAAAGCAGATCCCTCTTTTTCCCTCCTGTTCTGCATAAAACAGAAACTCTTTTCCATTGATTGCCCCTTCTCCAATTTCTGACACCTGCGAAGACGTACGCTCCCAAACATGAACACTTTCGGGATCGCATATTACATCAATCATAAAACTCATAGTATTCCCCCTGTTATTCTTCTGTTTCAATGTACACCGGATTCAGAGTAATGTCTGTACAGCCGTCTGAAATCCGGAACTTCAATACGCCGTTTGTTTCTGCTACAGTATGCGTTGTACTCTTATCGCCAGCGGTGACTGTCCACCTTCCCTTTGCAAGTCCCGCAATGATCGCCGTCCTGTTTTCCGCATTGGGAAGCGTAATTGTAGTTTCTTCAGAAAGTCCGTTTGCATCTCTGGCAAACAACACCAAATAGCCGGGGAATACGGCCCCTGCAGCAAATTCTGTTTCGACCAATTCGCAGGAATCATACATTTCCGTCATATCTGTTTCCGAATCAGAGATAAAAAATGCCTGTAAAAAATACTCTGTCAGATTATCTTCTGACGAAGAAATTTCTATTCTCCCATACCCGCTCTCATTGTATTCTCCCGGCTCGGATTCCGGCTCCAGATTTTGCCCGTTAACCAAAAAGTTCTTACCGGCGCCTCCCAGTTTTTTCACCTGTGGCGTTTGGGGCAGCAGGATCTTCATTTCCAGTTTGCCATTTCCTTCCCCCAGGTCGATACGGACTCCGGCTCCGTCCTCCTCTATCTGCGGCTCCGCAATTGCCTGCAGCAGAACCGACTTTTTCTGCTCCTCGCTCTGGCTGCTGACCTTATCAAACACAAGAAAAGCCGAAGTTCCATCTTCTTCATCCAGAGGAATAAAAAGCATATTCCGGATGACCTCTGCAGCCTTTCCCTCCCAGTAAGATCCCGTAATATCACCTTTCAGGAAAGAGTATGCGGGCAGTTCCGATTCTGTATCATAAAAAGCTCCAAGAACCTTTGCCCTGTCGAAATCGCCGCTCGTCCATTCTGCCAGATCATCCGGCTCTGCTCCTCCTGCCGGCCACCGCTGCCCTCCATCGTTAATCTCTGCCGGATACCAGGAAACCGAATACTCGGTTTCAGGCTCATCTTCGGCATAAATAGATATGGAATTCTGTGAAACCGAACGCTTATTGTATCCCGTCTCATGGAGAGTATTATACCCATCGTAATAGCCGGATTTGGCCGCCACTGCTCCCCGGTGAAAGATCTGAAATGTCCCCGCGTCCAGATGGGCGTGATTGCTCCCCCACCGTTCTCCTATCTTCATCATAACCACCGTGTCCGGGGAATCCTCTCCGAATTCCCACCCTGTGCGGGCGACCATCAAACCTTCAGGGCTTCCGAAGTAGCGCGTCAGGGGAAGGGTTTCCGCCCCGGTTCCCTCTAAATCAGGATCATTTAAAATCAAATGAAGAACCGGGCTGTAGATCCCCTCTCTGTAGTCGTAACTGTCAAAACACTGGTAGTACATGCCCTTGAGCACAGAATCATTCAGCCACGAAGAGAGATACAGAAATGCAGGGGCGTAGCTTTTAGAGAAACCTCCCCCGAACTTTTCCACGTAGTCATCCCCCAGCCGGAAAGGCTGTCCATCTGGCCTTAATAAATAAAGCATTCCATAGGCAACCTCTGAAAACATATCATCCCAGCTCAGTTCTTCGGTAAAAGCCGAAAAAATCAGTCCGGCAAACAGATCTCCGTAAAAACGCTCCGGTCCGTAAGAAGTCCCTTGAAGAAGAATCCCTGATTTGTGGTATTCCTCCCGCGCCGGGAGATATTCTTCAATAATCCGGCCTGCTGTGTAATGGTAGATTTCCGGTCTCTCATCATAAAATGCTACCGCCATGGCCAGACAATCCTTTAGCAGATATGTCTCTGACCCATATCCGGTCAGCGCCGTCAGCTCTGACGGAGGCCATCCCATAAAGCCGTCCTCCGCCGTTTTTTCGCATGCCTCTATATACTCCAGTCGCTCCCGTTCATCCATGCTGTCATAACACCAGTCGTACACCAAAGCCGCCGTAAAAAGAGTCGAGCTGCGTGAAACCCGCCCATTGTAATCGCTCATAAAATCAACCGTATCCAGGAAGTTCCGGATAATCGTGACCGCTTCCTCCGCCAATTCTCTGTTATCGTCAATTAAAGACAAGAATGCCTTGGCCTCTGCGATTCTCAGGACATCATCATTATAGTTTGTGGGATAGGCCAGGCGAAATGGAAGGCTGCCATCTTCTTCGATTGCCGCAAGCTCTTTTACCAGTTCATAGGCATCCCGGTTCTGATCGGCTGTCAGATTATCTTCGATTTCTCTGAGAGTTTCCCTGGTGATAAGCAGCCGCGGGTGGGTGTCTTCAGGCGGAACAATCGATACTGTTCCGTAAGCATCCCAATCGTCTTTTTGAGAACGTCCCCGAAATATTACCAACATCGCTGCTGCCAGCAGCAATATCAGGAGCAAAGCCAACCATTTCTTCATACAAAAATCCTTTCAAAATCCTCTGTGCATTTTAGCCGCAGCTAAAAGATTCCGTAAATAGAGAACCATTTCCAATTTAAAGAAAGCGGCGCCGCCCAAATAAATGATAACGCCGAGTACGATCTGAAGAACCAGCATCAGATATATATTGATATCTAAAAGTGAAATCGGCCAGATGATAAGACCCATTGCGGCCGAAAGCAAAAGCGATGGAAAGATATCCCGAAACTGCTCTGAATACCCATAATTTAGGATTTTTTTATTAGGCGCCGCGTTAAACAGCGTACTGAGCAGGGATACCAGACAGATTCCTCCCATCATTGCATACAATCCCATTGGAATCGATATAAGCAATACCAGGAAGCCGAATAGCTTTTTCACGATTTCCAATTTCAGATAGATATCGCTCCTTCCCACTGCGTTGATTGCCTGCAGGTTTGTGGTGTGAATCGGCCAAAATAGATAAACCAGACAATAGCACTGCATAAAAGGCACACTGGGAAGCCATTTCTCTGTCAGCAAAATAATCGTCAGCGGCCTGGCAATGGCGGCCAATCCAATCATAGCCGGAGCCAAAAAAAATGTGCTGGTGGTAATTCCTCTTCTGACCATCGCCTTCAGCCGCTCTTTTTCATCCTGCTGTCCCGAAAGGGCAGGGAGCAGAACGCTTTGGATCGAACTGTTGACATTAGATACCAAAAACGACGGGATGTGATTGCCCCGGTTAAAATATGCCAGACTGCTGGAACTGTAAACTTTTCCAATAAACAGCGGATATAGATTGTTGTAAATGCAGTCGATCAGACTGGAGGCCAGGAGCTTGCTTCCAAAAGAAAACATCTGCCTGATCCGTTTCAGAGAAAAAACCGCTTGAGGGCGCCATTTTACCGTTATCCAAAGCACCGCCGTATTCAGAAACTGGTTTGTAAGATTCTGAATGACCAAAGCCCACACGCCCGCGCCGCGATACGCCATAAAAATCCCAAGAGCGCCTGAGAGCACAGTCCCGATAAGCGTGGAGAAAAAGAATTTTTTAAATTGCATCTGGCGTGAAACGTATGCCTGCTGGACTCCGTTTACACCGCCGATTATCAAGTTTATTCCCAGCACCCGCATAAGCGGGACCAACTGGGCGTTCTGATAAAAAGCAGCGATCAGGGGAGCTGAAGCAAACAGAATGATATACAGCAAAACCCCGATAAAAATATTAAAATAAAAAACTGAGGAAAAGTCGATTTGATCTGCATGTTTCTTCTGAATCAACGCATTGCCGAAACCGCTTTGGACAAAAATGCTTAAAATATTAATAAACACTGTGATCAGACTGATTGTCCCGTAATCTTCCGGAAGCAGCATACGCGCTAATACAATCGAAACGATAAACTGCATTCCCTGAGCAGCCGTCCTTTCGGAAAAACGCCAAATCAAATTTCCAATCACAGACCGCCTGATGTCATTTTTTTTATCTGCCATTGTTCCCTGTCATCGCCCTTCCCTGCGTCTCACTTTTCTCACCATCCACCGGGCAGGTTCGCTGCATACCCTGAAAATAAACTGTGCCTTTCCCTTTCCGGACAAACGCGGAAAATATCGAAGCACCTGGTCAGAGCTTAATTGAAATTCCCGGCAATAGTGAACTAAAATACGGAGGTAATGATTTTTTATCACCCCGTCTATCTGCCGCGCATAATTGCCTCTTGTGTAGCTGTCCACACTCTGCAAAAAAGAAATCATGGCCAGATGGTGGCGTTCCAGTTGTTCCGGCCTGCTTTTTTGCAGATTCGTACTCCAGGATCCCTTGGTATACTTTCTGTAGGAGGACATTGCATCCGATAAAAATCTCACCTTTCCATTCAGCACTAAATATACTGCGATCGAAAGATCCATAAAGGGAAGTTTATCAAAAAATTCCGGTCTCCTGTCGGAGAAAATGATTTCTGCCAGGTTTCTTCTGAGCATCAGGGATGAAAGCTGATAGGACACATGTCCGTACTGCAGGATCTCTTCAAGGGAAAGATCGTAATCTGAACCTGCTGGATTAATCAGACTTACCTCCTGCGTCTTCATGTTCATCAGGCGGCTGTTATGGACACAGGCGCCGTACTCTCTGTGGCTGTCCAGGAAATCAGCTTGTCTCTGCAGCTTTTTCTCATCATTCCAATAGTCATCCCCCTCGCAGAATGCAATATATTTGCCCTGGGTTACAGCCATCATGGCAGCGGCAACCGGCTGAAAATTTCCGCTTCCCGCCTGGTTTTTCTCCTGGATAATCGGTTTGATCAGATCCGGGCAGCGCTTCGCGTATTCCCGGATAATCTCTCCCGTCCCGTCTGCAGACGCGTCATCATGGACTATGATTTCATACTCAAAATCGGTTTTCTGGGATAAAAATCCATCCAAAGTATCTCGAATATATTTTTCATGATTATAAGCGATGCACCATATACTTACCTTTACTGATTTCATGCCATTCTCCAGTTTTTTATACCAGGCCGAGGACTTCCTTCAGAAAAGAGCCGTAATTCGCAGAAGCCTGGTACCTCTCCTCCCAGAGTTTTCTGGTCGTTTCTCTTAACGTTCTATAATCCTCGCTGTTCATATTGTATATTTCTAAAATTCCATCCGCCACTTCTTCTGCCGAAGGTTCAGAAGCAAGAAGCCGGCCGCTGATCCCATCTTCGACAATTTCCCTGGTTCCGCCCACGTCCGTAGCAACAACCGGTATACCAAAGCTGATCGCCTCCATAATTGAGACAGGAAGGCCCTCCCATTTACTGACGTTGATAAAGAGGGAGACAGGATTGGAAGCGTAAAAGCGGTATACCTCTGCATTGGACACAGTGCCCGCAAAGCAGACTTCGGTTTCAGACAACTCCCGCTCTGCTTTCCGTTTGAGTTCCTGCAATAATTCTCCTCCTCCCAGATGAGTCCAGGACAACTGAATTCCTCTGTCCTGAAGAATCTTCAGCGCATCGATAATCAATCCAATTCTTTTGAGAGGAACCGCCCTGGAACAGGAAAGGAGATGAAAGCGGTTCTCTGCACAGGCGTTTCCTATCCCATGATCAGAAGTCCCAAGTCTGGATACCTTTATTTTATCAGCATATTCTGAATATTTTTTCCGCAGATAGTCAGCGCCGTTTTCAGAGCACAGATATACTCTATCCAAACCGTCCAAAATCTCCCGCCGCTGCGGCAGATAGCCTTTTCTCTCCTCATACACATCAAAACCGTGGCCTCTGGAAAACGCGGCGGCGGCAATGCCCCGCCTCTCTAAGTATTGTTTGATCAGCACAGCCGCTTTTGCATTGACATAAAGCCAATAACTATAAACATAAACGGCGTCTCCGGGAATCATGGAAAGACTGTCCAGGTAACGGCAGACAGCCCTGGCCTGCAGCTCTGCCGCTGTCAGAAAGTATCCGTCTTCCAGCTTTTCACGAAGATTTTTTCCTCCTGTCTTTCTCCCCAAATAGCAAAGGCCCCGAAGGGCATACTCCGCTTTCCTGGCCGCCAGACTTTTTGTTTCCCATACGTAAACCTCCACGTTTTCCGCGCCAATCTGCCTTGTCTGCTCTGCGCCAATGCAGATATTGCTGGGAAACACAACCACCCGGTCAAAACCGATGGCAATCTCTCCTATTTCATTTTCCAAAAACGCCTCCCCGGTCTCATAGGGAAATTTTCTGTTCAACAGCAGAAGATATTTCATTTTGGTTCCCCCTGTCATGATAAATTCGGATATGGGAAGCAGGCTATCATTTCTCTTTTTATCTCCTCCACTGCTGTAGAAGGCACCTGGTATTGAGCCGCTACGGCATCCAGGCTTTCAATCCTCTCTCTGTTTAAGTCTGTATATTTGTGAGGCAGCCCGTAGGCGGAATAATAGTCATCAAATTTAAATCCGTCCCCCAACAGTCGATCTGACACAACAATGTGGCGGTTCGGAATATGAAAACTATCCGCTATAATCAATCCGTGAAGACTGCTGGATATGATTGTCCGGCATTCTGCAATCTGCTTTACCACCGTAAGAGGATTATCTCTCACATTGATCCCAATGGAATTGTCAAACCGATTAAGGAGTTCTGAAAATTCCGGGCAGTCCTGCTCTTTGTAATGTGCGATGATTCCGACATCGTATTTGGGAGCCGGCCGCTCCTTTAAAAGATAGGATGCCAGTAGCCCGGCATCCCCCAGAGGAATGTCCAGTTTCCGGCCGACCAGTCTCTCGACTCTCTTTTTGCTGAGTTCGCCGCGCACAGCGCAGATTTTCACGTTCCTTTTGTAAAAAGGAGAATCAGTCTGTTTATATTCAATAAAACCAGTTCCCCAAATGTACACCTCTGGAAAGAAAACAGCAGCCATGCGCTCCAACATGGCAATGTGCCATTGGTCACTCAGCGTAAAGTTTCCTAGGCCGCTTCCAATTCCGCTCAATTTGCCCGTCAGGAAGGTATGACGTACCGTCTCATATCCAAAGCACTCTTTAATAATATATTTATTAAGGAGATCGCCCATATTTTCTACATTTGCGTAATAAACACTTAATCTCTGCTTCATCGTCTAATCTCTTCTATAGATATCCCTGGAGTATACTTTTTCTTTCACATCCTCCAGGCACGGCTCCAGGCGGTTGGCGGCAATGATATCGGAGCGTCTTTTAAATTCGTCCAAGTGCCAAACCACCTCACACCCCATGAATTCCGCTTCTTTCAGATTCGGTTCGTAGATAAGAAGGCTCTTCCCGGCCTCTTTCAGCCCCAAAAGAATGTCCAGGATGCTGCTCTGTCTGAAGTTATCTGAATCTGCTTTCATAATCAGCCGGTAGATTCCTACTGTTTCAGCACCGGTATTCGCCAGATCCTGTACAATAAAATCCTTGCGGATCTTGTTTGATTTTATCACTGCCCGTATCAGATTTCCCGGTATTCCTGCAAAATCTGCCATTAGCTGGCATGTATCTTTCGGCAGGCAATAACCTCCATATCCAAAAGAGGGATTATTATAAAACGCTCCAATTCTCCCGTCTGCACACACCCCTTCTATAATGCGTGCTGCACTGTAGCCCCTTACTTTAGAAAAAGTATCAATTTCATTAAAAAACGCAACGCGCATGGCCAGATAAGAATTGGAAAAAAGTTTTATAGCCTCTCCCTCTCCGGCCAGGGTAAGCATGGTTTTCTTCTCTGCCCCCTGTACACTTTGCCCCAATAATTCAGCGAATTTTTGGGCTTTATCCTGCAGCTCCTGATACTTTTGTCCGGCATCTTCTTTCTCTTGCATTGGAACGCCCACAATGATGCGGGAGGGATGGAGGCAGTCGTACAGCGCTTTTCCTTCTCTTAAAAATTCTGGAGAGAACAGTATTTTTCGCTCCGGATCCCTCTCATATTGACTCTGGGTATAGCCGATCGGAACCGTTGACTTGATGACGATCACTGCAGAACGATTATACCGACGAACCTCCTCAATTGTCCGATCCAACACATCTGTACAGAATCTCCCCAGGGTTTCATCATAGTTAGTCGGCAAAGCAAGAATAACCCAGTCTGCCGCAGAGTAAACATCCTCTCCAGACAGATGGGCCTGGATATCCAGTTCTTTTTCTTCAAAGAAAGAAGAGATCATCTCATCTGCAATCGGGTTCTTATGGCAGTTAATCATATCGACTTTCTTTTTATTAATATCAACCATGTCAACTCTGTGATGTTCTGCCAGCATAACTCCATTCGCCAGACCTACATAGCCGCATCCAACTATAACGATTTTCATAGCTCTCCCCTTTTTCCGTCTTTTCAAATCTTTTCTGCCGCTTCTTTATACAGAGACATAAGCCGCCCTGTTACCGCGTCAATATCATACTGCTGTGCAATGATCTGATTGTACAGCGCTCTATTTGTTCTTTCCCTTTTCTGATCTATTACGATAGTTTTCGCCCAGTCTTCTGCTGAAGCTTCAAGCGAAATCATTGTAACCAAATCTGTAATTTTTATCTCCGGCGTTATAGTATCCGAAATATAGCACGGCAGTCCTGCTGCC
Source organism: uncultured Lachnospiraceae bacterium (assembly GCA_904395885.1). Classification (GTDB taxonomy): domain Bacteria; phylum Bacillota; class Clostridia; order Lachnospirales; family Lachnospiraceae; genus UMGS1370. The sequence continues at coordinate 55,936 of CAJFOF010000039.1, read as the reverse complement.
TGGGCCTCTAAAACTGAGGTGGGAAAACCCTCGTATTTTGAGGGAAAAATAAAGCCGTCAGACATAATCAATTTATTATAGACATCTGCAACCACACCGCATAACATAACGTCTTTTTCTAAATTCAGCTCTCGAATCTGATTTTTAATTTCCTCTCTCAGCTCTCCGTCTCCTGCCAGAATTAAAATGCTGTCCTTCTCCAGCCTCTTAATTTGTGCAAAAACTTCCAGCAAAAACTTATGATTTTTCACATCAGAAAAACGGCCCACATGGGCATAAACAGCCTTTCCCTCCCATTGAGCATCCTTTCGCAGATTCCTGTATTTACTTTCAGAAAAGAGAAAATTTTCGCACACGATAGGAAGTGGAAAAACCTCAACATTTCTCTCTGTGCCAAAAAGCCAGATTGCAGCTGCCCGACTGCATGCAAGTCTTATATCTGTATGTCGGTACAGATAATGTCTGCATAACTTATGAACAAGCAGCAGCGATTGTTTTCTCCAGTCCCTGGTATTATGCGAGTGTACTGCAATGCATTTTGCCCCCGCCAGCCTGGCAGCAATAAGCTGTGTACTGGTTAAAAAGGCATTTTGTGTGTGAAAATGTATGACATGGTAACGGCCTCTTTTGATGATCCGGTACAGTTCGCAGTAGTGATCAGGCAGAGACTGCCTTCTCTTAGGAAGATAGTCAACGGAGCCGCCCAGCTGCTGAACCGCCTTCTCGTAATACCCTCCTCTGCTTCCGTTTACCAAAAAAGAAAAATCAAATCTGTCTCGGTCAATATGGCGGAAAATATTTACAATCATGGTTTCTGCGCCGCCAACATTCAGGCTTCCCACAATATGCAAGATCCTTATCTTCGCGTTATCCATACTCCTCCGATTCTGTTATGGCTGGCCGGCTGCTCTCATATTCACAAGATAAGATCAGAGTAAATGCCGCCATATTCGTATAAAAATAGTAATAGGTGTTATCTGTCAGGTATGTAACGTAACAATAGAGACATGTAGCAAAAGCGATCAATACTACATCAAAACAGCACTTCTTGCAAAAATAGCGGAATCTATATCCTAAAAAAAGCCATAACCATATCAGATACCCGCAAAATCCAATCTCTACATACATTCTGAGGAAATCGTTATGCAAAGCTCCGGCAGGGGTACGGCGCAGCATCTCTTCTGTGCCAAAAAAACGGCTGACAAACCCTAAACCCTCTCCGCCAAACAGCGGCGAGAAAGAATAATAAGAATCAATATAATGGTTCAATTCAACGCGACCTTTAGTATCAATGCCGAAATATTCTACCACAGCTTCATATAGTCCAAACTTTACTGCTGCAATATAAAGAATTGCAACTGCAATCAGTACATAGCCCAGTATCCTTATAACCTGCCTGGCCCCTTTTTCCGGCATTGCTTTTAATATCCAGGAAACAAGCAGAGCACACAGAACTGCTGCCACCGCTATCCGTTTAAGCCCCGTTGTAAAAAAAATCAGCGCTACTGCTATACAGGGCACGCGCCTCGGAACCTTACCGCTTTTCAGCAGAAAATATAACAGACACAGGCCGATAGCGAACGTAAGGTCGTGAATCTCCAGCCCCTGCATTGCATCTCCTACCCTGGCACCAAAACTTATGATCAGATCAACATAGTCCTCCAAAAAAACCTGAAAACCATTTTCCTGTATTGTTCTAAAATAGACCATCAATGCATTTGCCGTTGCCATTGAGGCCAGTTGCACATAAATTGCCCGTTTTCCCAATATGGCCAGATAAGCGATGGATGTGATCAAAGCCAAAATCTGATAAGCGGAAAAAGAAAAGCCTCTTGTCATATAGGAAACAGGCGAATTGTGCCAAATCCAGATCACCATCGAAAAGAGAACAGGCAGGCAGTAGGGCAGCGCCAGAACGATCCCGTCTGCCGCTACCCGCCCCATCCGCTCTATTTCCGGCCTTACCAGAAAACAGAAAAAACCTATACAGCAAATACCCAAAGCATATATATACTTTGTCATGATATTTACCGGCCCCGCCTGAAGCCCGCCAAGATTGTAATAAAACATCCCTGTTCCCAAAAGGTACATCAAAACCGTCAGGAATACACTCTGCTTTTTTCTCATTTCCCTTTTCTGGTTCTCTCGAACTTTTCAAAATAATCAGTGCCTAAATCAAACTGTTTCGGTTTGCTGCTCTCAGCCGCTTCCTTCTTCTCTCTATGCTCATTGAGGGGAAGGATATTCTTTGTCTCTTCAACGTGTTCTTTTGTGAAAGCAGCTTCTTTAGCAGCCGCATCTGTCCCTGCACTCTGATTCAACCGCTTCATGGCGATAGACAGGAGCTTTCTGATATGGTATGATTTCTCATTTTCTGAGCAGGAAACTCCTGCAGAAAAATCAACATGGTAATTCTCTTTTTCACATCTCTGGCTGATAACTGCATGCAGCTGATCTATAGCGGCATTCGCCTGCCCCTGATTCAATTCCTCGGTAAACACTATATACTGTCCCGAGCCGTTATATCCGACAAATGCTTTGTCAGAGGGGCGGAATATGGAAACAAGAGTCTCGGCAAAAAGTTTCATCATAGAGTCGCCGGCTCCTCTTCCCAGCCGCTGATTTTCGCTTTGGAGATTGTTGATTTTTAAAACTATGCAGGTAAATTGGTGTGGAAGGACTTCTTTTTCCTTCTCCGCAATATAACGGTCGCATTTTGCCCGGTTCGGCAGTCCATCCAGCTTATTGGTGAACGCATAATAATCGATGATATCCCCCACACGGCCTAGTGTTACAGCGCCTACGCATCCAATAACGCCGAACAGGACTACGACAAAGGCTGCAAAAAGTATCAGAGGAATCTTCTCGACTACGCCAGGGCTGGAAAGCTGTGCGATATTGGCAGCCCCCAAATATGCATTGTACTCATCATTGGTTTCCACCAGAATATCATACAGTCCATTTGTCTTTTCTACCAGCGACTGGATCCTGCTCTCAGTTTCTGCCAGCAGTTCTTCGGAAGATGCCGGTTCTGCATCCGTAAAAGTATCTATGACATACTGATTGTAGGCGGTATCGATAATGTTATTCTCGTAGCTTTCGCGGTTGTCCACATAGTTATACAAAAGCTGGTCGTACTCTGTCGTCTTATTCGCTCCCTGTCTGTTTCCCTCCTCGTCAACGTCATAGCTGTCGTATACTTCATCCAAGATATACTCATAGGTGATATCCGTATTGCCCGATTCACTCATCATATCCACATAAGAATCCATAATTTCTTTGATTTTCTCAATTTCTTCTGATGAACCGGTGTTCTGGATATCCATGTCATTATTGCGCTCACGATATTTTGCCAGCAGAACATCCCGATCCTTTGTGATCTTCTGACTCAAAATATCTGAAGTAATTTCCGGAACTTCCACATTGCGAATAAAATCAAATTCCCGGTATAAATCCAGGAAAGAATACCCTGTGCTGTAAGCCCGAAACTCATTGCTCAATTCCGCCTTGGAGTTCAAACGTTCCATTGTCTGCTCCAGAGAATCGTCAATGACTTCCATCATCTCTATGTAGTCATAGCCTTTTTGATAAATATCATTAATCGAGTTAAAGCCGCCCGCAGTATTGACGTGCTTTTCCCCATAATAAGCCGAATACACATCCAGGATCTCGTTGAGAATCATTCTGGGATACTCTTCTCCTGCAAGCACATTGGCCTCAAAAGAAACAATATATTGGGTCGGATGAAGCTCATATTCTACTCCCAGTTCAATCTGAGATTCCTGAGTCAGTTTCTGCTCCTCCGTAATAACCGGCTCTATGGTAATGTAACTTCTTATATAGTCAATGCTGGTTTTCTGAGGATCCAGGCCCAGATTCTGAATCACCTGGGAAATAATGTTGGAGCCATAGATTTCCGTCACATCAATCTCCGTCCCATCGGGAGCCAGACCGGACTCTGCCCCATCGTTCGTATACTCAATGACGGCCGAAGCAACATAAGTCTGGAAAAACAGGCTCACCACCACGAAAAAGAGGATTCCCATTGTCACGGAAATTAGTGCGATCGCTATGGCATATTTTTTTAAATATCTCAATATCTGAAATTGTTTCATAAGCTACCACCTATTCTCTTTTTTCTTCCAATGCGGCTAATGCAAAAGAAAAGACATAAAATCAAAGCAGTTGCACCAGCGTAAATAACTCCCCCTATAATTCCAGTCTGAGCCGGCCAAGACAGAACCTCGTTTTCGACACGAATGTAGCCGTCCCGCTTTGCCTGGATGTAGGAATCACTTAACTGCTTTGCCTGATAAGAAAGGGTTCCCAATTCCTCTACGAGAGAATTGACCATAGCGTCTGCCTGAGCGTAGACTTCAGACTCTGCTGTGGAGTTTTCCATTTGATTCATGGCATACGTATTATGGTCCATCTCCTCTTTCAGCTCTGTCGCCTGCTTGAGTGCTGCATCTGCCTCGTCTGCAAAATAATCGACGCCGATTTTTGTCCGTGACATATAAAATTCCTGAGTTTCATCATTGGTGGGAACCAAAACAATGCGGGCCATCTGCTCATCATACATATCAATTGCTTCCAGACGAATATCATAAGCGGCCAGACGCTTCTGATGATCCGTATCCAGCAGACGGTTCTGGTAGTCCAATCGTGTCTTATACGCCTCGCTGTCCTTTGACAGTCCATTCTGAAGAACAAATGAAGAAAAACGCTCCAAATCAATATCAAAGTTACTGATTTTCTGGGATAAAGACGCAAAGGTCTCCCCTGTCACGCTGTCTCTGTAATTTGGATTCTCATTGCCGTAGTTTGTAATATAGCGCTGAAGTTCCTGGGCTTTCACTCCCAGATAATCATCGGTATCCATATAGTCCCAGTTGTCCAGGTCTTCAAACGTAAGCTGCAGAATCGAATCATTCTCGGAATATTTTTCCAGGAAACTGTTTTCATAGGCTTCCCCTAACAATTCCATCAGCTCTGTCCCATCAATCCCATAAGTTATCAGATTTGGCTCGAAAGCGACCTGGTACTCTGTCGCGATATCATATTCACTTTCCGTGTCAATCTCCTGATCATCAAAAACCGATTTGAGTACAAGGCTCTCCCTCAGCTCTTCTGCAGTGACGTCATACCCGCCCCTGGCAATCACCTCTTCTAAAATCTCGGGCGATATGATCTCTGAAGCATTAAAGCGCGTTTTATTTGGATTCTGACCTTTGGCAGCTTCCTCATAATTCAATACAATACTCAGGCGTGGATAATTAAGAGAATTCACATAATGAACCCCGCAGTATACTCCGAGAGAAAGCAGTGTTAAAAGGGCAACCACCGGGAGCCTTTTTTTCACATAGCCGACTCCCTCTTTCAGAGCCGCGATTGACATCTTGCGCCTTTTTCTGTAAATGCCCCACATCGCCGCCAATGCCAATATTACCAACAAAACGATTAAAATAATATTTAAAAAATAAAAGACAGCCATACATTACTCTCCATTCCATTTTCTTCTGCTGTAGCGCCGTATCAGCTTTCAGATTCTTCAGAAGGACTGCTTGTTTTTTTAGATAACACTGTTTCCATCCGAATTGGCAGCTTTGAAACCACTGCACCCAATTCATTATATGCGTCAACCAGGGCTGACTGAGCCTTGTTTATAGAATCAACATACTCTTTTATCTGGTTCTGCGCCCGCTCATAATCCTTTTCGTTCGCTTCGCGTTTTCTTTTAATCAGCCCCTCTGCCTGGTTCTGATACGCCAAAACCTCCTCCTGGGCTGATTCCAGAAGATTTCGGGACTTTTTCTCCGCCTCGGCCAGCAATTCATCGGCCTGTCTTTTTGCTTCCGACAGAATTGTGTCTGCCTCCTTTTTAGCAGAGCTGATCATTTTGGAAAACTCATTGTAGCTTTCTTCATACTGATTCAGCCTGCTTTTGAAATCTTCGATTTCCTGCCTGTGCCTGTCCTCGGCTGCGCGTTCATTTTCCTTCAGCTCTTCGATTTGTGCCTGGAGCTGTTTTCTCTCGTCCTGATCAAATCCATATTTATTTTCCTGTTCCTGGAGAGTTTGATTGGCCTCCGCTTTTACGTCTTCCAGCTCTTTTACTAGAAAATTGACATATTCATCTACTTCTGTTTTCTGATACCCGCCAAAAACTGCTGTCCTGAATCTTTTCATAATTTTACTCTCCTTTTTGCCCATTATATAATCTGAAGAATTTTCCGCAGTTCCGAAATTACTTCATCTTTTCCGCTGATATAAGCTGCATACTTTTTTTGCTTAATATTTGCGAGAGCTTTTTCCAGTTCTCCCACATCGTTTACCCCTTCAATGATTCCGTCCCGGGAAAACTGCCGGATGATTTCCATCTGATGATCATCCACATGCTCTTTATATTTTTTGAGTCTCGGAACAGCTATTACCTTTTTCCCCATTCTTACGGCGTCCAGAATACTCGCTGTTCCTCCATGGGTAATAATGATATCTGACTGTTTCATATAAGACAAAAGATCCTCTTTTGACAGATATGCCTGGCCTTTAAAATTTTGAGGAACGTAGTGGCTGCTCCCTGTCTGTGCAAATACTTCCTCTTGAATCACACCTCTGTCAATCAGGTCGTCAACTGCCCTCAGCAGCCGGTCAAATTGAAACTTCTGAGTTCCGGTTATAACCAGTATCAATATAAGCCTCCTTTATAAATCGCCTTCGGATAAATTTCTTTCATTGCCTCCCACTGAACAAAAAAATAATCAGCAAAGCGATACAGAACTCTTCCCGTAATAGTTCCTGTATTGACCTTTGCAAATGACTCAATATAAATCAGCTTTTTTCCCATCAATTTTCCGATTAAGCACAGGGGGATCACTGCCAAAACGCCTGTTGAAATAATCACATCCGGTTTTTCTTTTATTAGTATTTTAAAAGAAGCCCAGGCGTTTATAAAAAGATAAAAAAGGCAGCGCCATTCTTTTCGATTTACCTGTTTGATATAATATGTATCTATACCGATACTGCTCTTTCCCGCCGCTTTCTCTGTCACTAAAAAGCTGGGATACTCTCTCATCAGCGGCTCAAGAGCTAATATCTGGGCCAAATGGCCTCCCGAAGATGCGGCAAAACATATTTTAATATTTCTGTTTAATGTATGCTTCAAGCTATCTTCTGAACCATTAATCATCTCAATTCCTCGCATGATCGTTAGATTTCATAGGCAGTAAGTAAGTCTTTCCATGATACAAAAAAAGCTGCAACCTTACGATTGCAGCCGAACTACCTTGTATCACTTTGTTCAATACCTAAGGCTTCTAGCTTTGCGTCCTTATATTTCTATAAGTTTGCCTATTATGTACTCTCTTCTAACAACAAGAACTGCTTATATTTTTTTATCATTATAATTTAATATATTAACTTTGTCAATAAAAAGCGAATTGTATACATTTATAAGTTTTTTCCAAAAAAATATTCTAAATAATGATACAAATCATTCCGCCATTGCTATCATTAATGATCTTTTGCAGGGTATCCTGCAGCTTCATCTGGCAGTCCTCTGTTAACTGGGAGATTTTGGCCTGAATCCCGTCCTCGACGATCTGCTCTACAGATTTTCCAAAAATATTGGTATCCCAGATCCCATCGTCGCCACTCTGGCTGTTCTGGCGAATGTAGGCAATGAGATCCTGGGCCTGCTGTTCGCTGCCTACAATAGGGGCGATCTCTGTCTCAATCTGAGCCTTGATCAGGTTGATGGAAGGCGCCTGAGCTTTCATTTTTACGCCGTATTTATTGCCGTGGCGAATGACCTGCGGTTCATCCAGAACAATTTCGGAGCGCTCCGGAGTAACTACGCCGTAGCCTTTCATCCGCACCTGGTTCATGGCCGATTCTACTTTTTCGTACTCCTTTTTCATTTTTGCAAGACTTCCCAGAGTCTGCATCAATTCATATTCTCCTGTAATAGGCAAGCCAACGTAGTCACTGAGCGTCTGGTAGTAATAACTGTCATCCACCTGGATATCCATGGCAACAGAGCCGTCTGCCATATTCATCTGCCGGATCCGGATCTGGCCGGCGCTGTCCCCATCTTCCGAAGATGACGTTTCCTGTGAAGAGGCGGCCTCCTTCATATATGTAACCTTCTGAATGATGTCGCGGGCTTTCTGGATAACCTTCCCTTTCAGCCAATGAGAGGCAGGCAAAAGCTCCAGCCACTTGGGTATGTAAAAATCAATCTCCGTCACAGGGAATTCTTTTAATACTTTCTCCAGAATCCGGGTAATATCCTCTTTCTTTAGCTGCTCGCAGTTTACCGGCATAACGCTGACACCATACTTTTCTTCCATTTCCCCGGCCAGGCGGATGGTCTCCTCGGAATATGGCCGCTCACAGTTCAGGAGAATGATAAAAGGCTTGCCGATCGCCTTCAGCTCTTCAACCGCAGTTTCTTCTGCATTTATATACCCAGAACGCTTAATCTCCCCAAAGGAGCCGTCGGTGGTCACTACGATTCCAATGGTAGAGTGGTCGTGAATCACTTTTCGGGTTCCGATCTCAGCGGCTCTGGTAAAGGGAATTTCATAGTCGAACCACGGAGTCTTTACCATGCGTTCTGCATCGTTTTCAATATGTCCGGCAGCGCCGTCTACCATAAACCCTACACAATCAATGAGGCGTATTTTCCCTTGAATGTTGTCAGCCAAAGTAATTTGGGCCGCTTCTTTCGGTATGAATTTAGGCTCTGTGGTCATGATCGTCTTTCCCGCAGCGCTTTGGGGGAGTTCATCCCGGCTCAGAGTTTTCTGGTGTTCGTCCTCCATTCCGGGAATTACCAGCAGCTCCATAAACCGTTTAATGAAGGTAGACTTTCCCGTCCGTACCGGCCCTACCACGCCGATATAAATTTCTCCCCCTGTCCTGGCTTCCATATCTTTGTATACATGAAAATTGTCCATAAAAATACCCCCTTGCTATGCTGTTACAGTATATGCAAGGGGGAAGCAATTCTATACATTATTTTACCTTTCCGCCTGACTGGCCCCGAAGGATTTTCAGGGACTTTTCTGCCCTTTCTTCCAGAGAATAGGTTTTAAACGACATTTTGTTGACCCGGAAGACATCTTTGTTATCCTCAATCTCCGCAATCTTCACCTTGGTCGCCAGCTCACTGCAGCTAATATCGTCTATGTAATCAAAATAGGTCATATCCTTCCGTTTCGTAAGGATCTCGACTCCATCCAGTACTGTCCTGGAAAAGCCATAGCACTCCATGTCCCGAATCGTCATCTCCGTATCTTCTACAACGTCATGGAGGACTGCCACTTCCTTTTCTTCCTCCGTATCCATCTTCATCATGACCCGCATAGCGTGTTCAATGTAAGGCCTTCCGTTCTCATCCGTAATGCCGCTCAGAGCGGCTGTCGCAAGTTCGATCGCTTTTTGAAGCATAATTGTTACACCCCTTTACCCGAATAATCTCCTTTCTTTCATATTATCACAAATATGCAAAAAAAGCCAGAAAGTTTCTGGCTTCTCAGAGATAGTTTTCAGACGGCTCATTGTCCATCATGCCTGATGGTTCTTCTCTGGTCCACTCAGGCGAAAGGCGCCGGGGACAAACAAACTTTCGCCTGCCTGTCCCCGGCGCCCCTGAATATTCTGCTGCCGCCTAAATTTTTATGCTTTATTCGCTCAGGTACGCTTTCTTTACCTGATCGTTGTTCATCAATTCTTTTGCGTTGCCTCTCAAAACAATTTTTCCTGTCTCCAAGACATAGGCCTGATCAGCGATGGCAAGAGCTTTCTTTGCATTCTGCTCTACCAGAAGGACTGTTACCCCGTCCTTATTGATCTTCTGGATAATATCAAAGATCTCATTGACATAGATAGGCGACAAACCCATGGACGGCTCATCCATAACGATAAGCCTGGGATGGCTCATCAGAGCGCGGCCCATGGCCAGCATCTGCTGTTCGCCTCCGGAAAGAGTTCCCGCCACCTGATTCCGCCGTTCCTTCAATCTGGGGAACCGCTGGTAAACCATTTCCAGAGTACTTTCTATCTCTGCCTTATCGTTTCGGGTAAATGCACCTAATTTCAGATTCTGAAGGACCGTAAGCTGAGCGAATACCCGGCGTCCTTCCGGTACATGAGCGATTCCCATGGAAACCAGTTTATACCCCGGCATCTTTGTGATATCTTTGCCTTCATAGGAAATCGTACCGGCCTTTGAGGGAATCAGACCCGTAATTGTGTGAAGGATTGTAGTCTTTCCCGCTCCATTGGCCCCGATGAGAGCAATGATCTCGCCCTGATTCACATCGAAGGAAATTCCTTTAATGGCCTGGATGACTCCGTAAAAGACTTCCAGATTTCTCACTTCCAGCATTGCCATGTTTCATTTCCTCCTTATTCTCCCAGATATGCCGTGATGACCTGCGGGTCGTTCAGCACATCGGACGTATCTCCGGTGGCCAGCACCTGGCCAAAATTTAACACTGTCAGCTTTTCGCAGATACCGGACACCAGTTTCATATCGTGTTCAATCAAAAGGATTGTCATATTGAACTCTTTCCTGACAAAACGGATGGTATCCATCAGTTCTGCTGTTTCATTGGGATTCATACCTGCAGCCGGCTCGTCTAACAGCAAAAGCTTCGGCTCTGTAGCCAAGGCTCTGGCAATCTCCAGTTTTCTCTGTTTGCCGTAAGGCAGATTGGCTGCCTTATAATGGCTTTCTTTGTCCAGATCAAAAACTTTTAAAAGCTCCATAGCCTTTTCATCCATAGCTTTCTCTGTTTGATAATACTTGGGAAGGCGAAGGATTCCGGTTAAGGAAGAATATTTAAAGTGATTATGCAGGCCGGCCTTTACGTTTTCCAGAACCGTCAGCTCTTTAAAAAGGCGGATGTTCTGGAACGTCCGGGCAATCCCGTCCTGATTAATCTCAATTGTCTTTTTTCCGGTTATATTCTTTCCATCCAGGACGATGCTGCCGGTGTCCGGCTTATAGACACCTGTCAAAAGGTTAAAAACCGTTGTCTTTCCCGCCCCGTTCGGCCCGATCAGGCCATACAACTGGCCTTTTTCGATTGTCACATCAAATCCGTCAACCGCCTTTAAGCCGCCGAAGGAGATGCTCAAATTTTTCACTTCCAGCATAACAGCCATGATTACGCCTCCTTCTTAGCCTGTCTTTTTTGCTTAAAGCTTTCTGCAATACGCTCTCTTATCTCAATTGCCTTCGGACTGGAATTAAAGAGCATAAGAGCAATCAGAACGATCGCATAGATCAGCATACGATAGTTATTAAGACCTCTCAGGAGTTCTGGCAGTAACGTCAGGACAACCGCAGCAATAACAGATCCCCGGATATTTCCGATTCCACCCAGCACAACAAACACCAGGATCATGATCGACTGGTTGTATCCGAAATTCTTCGGCAGAGCCGCAAGAGTCGTCAGATTATGGGCGTACAGGACGCCGGCTACACCGGCCAGAGCCGCTGATACAGAGAAAGCCAGCAACTTATATTTCGTCACGTTCAGTCCTATAGACTCTGCTGCGATCCGGTTGTCCCTGATTGCCATGATCGCCCGCCCGGTTCTGGAATTGACCAGATTTATGACGATAAAAAGGGTGATCAACAGGAGAATGACTCCGATTGTAAAGGTGGATGCCTGAGGAGTTCCGGTAATTCCCTGAGCTCCCTTGATCAAGGTCTCTCCGCCCTCTCCCAGTCCAAGCTCAATCTCGCTCTTCATCGAAAAATGGAAGCCGTTGGCGTCACGGCCCAGGTAAATTGCATTAATAATATTTTTTATAATCTCGCCGAAGGCAAGGGTCACAATTGCCAGATAGTCGCCTCTCAGTCTGAGAACCGGAATACCGATCAGGATACCGAACACTGCTGCCACGGCAGCTCCGATCAAGATGGCAATAATAAGACTTACAGTAGGATCAATGCTTCCTTTCATAATCTTGGAAAACAGAGCTCCGGAGAAAGCGCCCACACACATAAAACCAGCATGGCCAAGACTCAGCTCTCCTGAAATACCTACTACCAGATTCAGGGAAACCGCCAGAATCGAGTAGGTACACAGCGGCACTAAAAGTCCCTCCATGAGGCTGGACATATGACCTGTTTTTAATGCGATTTCTACCAGGATATAGGCTACAATAACCATACCGTAGGTCAGGCCGCTTCCCAGCCAGAAATTCTTTTTTGCTTTTGTCGTTTTCATCTCCATACCTCCATCAGACCTTTTCACTGATTTTACGGCCCATGATTCCGGTGGGACGCACCAGAAGGACAATGATCAGAACAGAAAATACGATGGCGTCTGAAAGCTGAGAGGAAATATATGCCTTTGAAAGGTTTTCGATCACTCCCAAAAGAATTCCTCCGATCATGGCCCCAGGTATCGATCCGATACCACCGAAGACTGCGGCCACAAATGCCTTGATTCCAGGCATCGCTCCAGTCTGAGAAGTCAGAGCCGGATAAGCAGAACAATAGAGGACCGCTGCCACGGCAGCCAGGGCGGATCCAATTGCGAATGTGACGCTGATCGTTTTATTGACATTGATGCCCATAAGGGTTGCGGCTCCTCTGTCCTCAGATACAGCAAGCATGGCCTGTCCTGTTTTTGTCTTGTTAATAAACAAGGTAAGACATACCATGACGACAATACCGCTCAGAATCGTCACGATGGTTTCGCCGGAAATGATAAGCTGTCCCCCGGCCAGTTTTAAGGGTTCCATCGTAATGACAGAGGTAAAGGACTTAGTGTCAGCTCCAAACAGGAGGAGTGCCAGATTCTGAAGCAGATAGCTGACACCGATGGCTGTAATCAATACAGCAAGGGGCGAGGCGTCGCGAAGCGGTCTGTACGCTACCCTCTCAACCGTGACGCCCAGTATCGTACATATGACTACCGCTGCCAGGATGCCGACCGCCGGGGGGAGTCCCATGGTGCTGACGGTAATAAAAACCACGTATCCTCCCACCATGATGATGTCGCCGTGTGCAAAGTTCAGCATCTTTGCAATACCATAAACCATCGTGTAGCCCAGCGCAATGATTGCGTAGACGCTTCCCAGGCTGATTCCGCTGATTAGATAGGACATAAAACTCATTTCTGCACCTCTTGTTCTTAAATACTAAAAAAATTCTGCAATAGCCCAAGAAGAGGGTTGTCAAACGACAACCCTCTGTGGGTTTTTTATTCTATCGTCCGATTATTCCATTGCAGTATAAGCGCCATTCTCGATCTTTACTGCCTTCGGAGCTTTGTTAGGTTCGCCTGCCTCATTCCAGGTCATACCTGTACCGGTCAGACCATCCACTGTAATATTCAGCATAGAGGTCTTTAAAGCTTCGCAGATGTCAGAAACGCTCATATCCGGGGTAGCTCCTGCATCTTCCAGAGCAGCCTTGATAATGTAAACTGCATCATAAGCATCTGCTGCAAACTGGTTCGGAGTTCCGCCGTACTGCTCTTCATAAGAAGAAACAAAGTTTACAGTCAGCTCATCCGTAGCATCTGCCGCGAAAGGAGTCAGAAGCATCAACCCCTCTGCAAGGCTGGTGTCAAAATTCTCAACACCCAAAATACCATCCATACCATCGCATCCGAAGAACATCGGCTCCCATCCCATGGTATTTGCCTGGGTCAGTACCAGAGAAGCTTCGGTATAATAGAAGGGAAGGAATACCAGTTCTGCGCCCGCATCTTTTGCCTTCTGAAGCTGGGTTGTAAAGTCCTTGTTGCTGTCTGCGGTAAATGCCTCAGCCGCAACAATCTCCAGTCCCTGATTCTCTGCTTCCTGTGCAAATTTGGTATAGATACCGCTGGAATATACATCGGAGCTGTCATAGATAACAGCAACCTTGGTAGCTAATTTGTGTTCGCCGATATACTGGGCGGATGCAGCTCCCTGATCCGGGTCAGCAAAGCACACACGGAATACATTGGGGTTAGCAGCGCACTCAACAGCAGAGCCGGAAGGAGTGATCTGGAACATATTGTCTGCCATAGACTTATCAGCAACAGCGATACAGGGATTGGAGGTAGTGGTTCCCACCAGCATCTGCATTCCCCAGTCCTTTAAACTGTTATATGCATTGACAGCCTTCTCAGCGTCATTTTCATCATCCGCGCTGTTATATTCAATCTGATAGCCATTAATGCCGCCTGCTGCGTTGATCTCATTTACTGCCAGCTCCGCGCCGTTAACAACTGCCTGTCCGTAAATAGCTGTACCTCCGGTCAGCGGTCCGATAGCGCCAATCTTCCAGGTAGCGCCGTCTGCTGCAGGGGCTTCTGTCTCTGCACCTGCTGCCTCTGTCTCTTCAGCCTCTGCCGCAGCGGTGGTGGCTGCAGCTTCAGTAGTGCTTCCGCTTCCGGAACTGCCGCAGGCTGCAAGAGAAGCTGCCATAGCAGCTGCCAAAGTAAGACTTAAAACTTTTCTTTTCATAATTGTCTCCTCCTCTTTTTTCTTCGCCTCCAGGGCAAACGGTTCTTCACGGACAATGTTCGCTCTGAGCGTACACCCTGGAATGCGAAAACGGCTACAACTTCCGGCCTGTTCCGGCCGTATGCTGTAAAGCCGCCGCTTAAAAGCTTTTTTAAATTATAGTGAGTCTGGCACGGGTTGTCAACTGTTTCTCCCGGTTATTTTCCGCTTTTTGCTGAAAAGAACAGACATTATAATTTCTATTCATAGGTTCCATTCCTACCGGTTATTGCCAGTCCAGCCGTTCCCCTTATCTCCTATTCCCACTCCAGTTCCCGGTTCTCAATTTGTCTGTCCCTGAGCATCAGATCCCGGACCGCATCTCCTGCCGGTTTTCCTTCAAATAAGACCTCATTGACCTGTTCCACGATAGGCATTGGTACCTGATATTTGTGCGAGAGGGTCCTGGCCGCCTTTGCGGAATACACACCCTCCACTACCATCTTGACCTCTTTCATCGCCTCTTCCATAGAATAGCCTTTTCCAATCAGGATACCGGCCCGCCGGTTTCGGCTGTGCATACTGGCACAGGTCACGATCAAATCACCGATCCCTGACAATCCCGCAAACGTCTGAGGTTTTCCCCCCATAGCGGTTCCCAATCTGCTGATCTCGGCAATCCCCCTGGTAATCAGTGCCGCCTTGGTATTGTCCCCGTATCCCAGGCCATCAGCGATCCCGGCAGCCAGAGCGATCACATTTTTCAGTGCTGCTCCCAGCTCTATCCCTATCATATCCGGACTGGTATAGACCCGAAACACCTGGCTCATAAATACTTTCTGGACCGTCTCCGCCGTCTCCCGGCTGTGGGCACCCACCACACAGGTGGTAGGCAGAAACCGGCTGACTTCCTCAGCATGGCTCGGTCCGGAAAGGACGGCTACATCAGCCTGCGGAAGTTCTTCTTCTATGACTTGAGAAAGCACCATCAGGGAATCTTCCTCTATCCCTTTTGCCACATTTACGATTATCTGCCCCTTGCGGCAGATAGGCGCCATTTTTCTCGCCGTCTCCCTGACATAGATAGAGGGGACTGCCAGAACCAGCATGTCCTTGCCGTCCATAGCCTTCTCTAAATCGGTGGTAATCTCCATATTCTCAGGAAGCTCTGTCTCAGGAAGGTTGGGATGTTTCCTGGTCTCGCGGATCTGCTGCGCCTCCTTTTCAAAGGCAGACCACAAAGTCGCCTTTTCGCCGTTATGTATAAGAAGGGCGGCCAGGGCGGTTCCCCAGGTGCCCGAACCGATTACGCCTATCTGCATCATGCTTTCTTCGCTCCTAATTTATTTTCTGTCCCGTGTATCAGTCTGCCGATATTGGCTCTGTGCCTCCAGAACGCCATGCAAGAGATAACGCCAGCCGCAACACAACATTCAATCCGAATCTGGCCCGTATTCATCGAGGTCATCCCCGACATATCCACGCCTCCTGCCGTCCCGTAGCTCCCCGAAATGGTAAAATATACTGTCAGAATAAAGAAGAGCGCCGCCACAAACAGGGAGCCAAGAGATACATAGCGGGTGACAACCACTGTCACGATAAAAACTGCCAGACATATCAATGCGATCCGCATATCGCTGGCGGCCAGAAGACCGGCCATCGCTGCAATCCCCTTTCCGCCTTTAAATTTCAGATAAAACGGAAAATTATGTCCCAGCGTCACGCCAAAACCTGTGTACAGCACCAGCAGATGGGTATAAAGCTCCCTGTCTCCCACAAAAAATCTTACCAGAAGGCAGGGAATCAGAGTCTTAAAAAAGTCACCCGCAAAAACAATAAGACCGGCCTTTTTCCCCATGACCCTCAGAGCATTGGTCGTGCCTGAATTGCCGCTTCCCTGGCTTCGGATATCGATTCCATGTGCCCGTCCATACAGATAGCCGGTCTGAAACAATCCGAATACGTATCCTAGCGCTAAACAAAATACCCGTTCCATAGAATCACTGCTCCTTTGCTTTCCGTTCCCGGATAATAAATTTCAGGGCTGTACCCCTAAATCCGAACGCTTCCCGGATTTTGTTTTCCAGGTATCTGGTATAAGAAAAGTGCATCAGCTCTTTATCATTTACAAAAACCACAAAGGTCGGCGGCTTTACAGCCACCTGTGTCATGTAATACAGCTTCAGGCGCTTGCCTTTATCAGAAGGCGGCTGCTGCATAGCCACAGCTTCTGTCATAATCTCATTCAAAACGCCTGTAGCCACTCTCATGTTCTGATTCTGCCGTACCATGTCGATAAGGTCAAACAGCTTTCCTAGTCTCTGTCCCGTCTCTGCAGAAATAAACAGATATTCGGCGTACGGCATAAAGGACAGAACCTCTTTGATTTTTCTGGTATATTCGTAGATCGTCTTGTCGTTCTTTTCAATAGCATCCCACTTGTTGACCGCAACAATAACTCCTTTTCCCCTGTCATGGGCAATCCCGGCAATCTTTGCGTCCTGTTCGGTGACTCCCTCTATGGCATCTATGACCACAATCACCACATCCGCTCTCTCAACAGCCGTTACAGTCCGGATAATACTGTATCTCTCCAAATCCTCTTTAATTTTGCTCTTTCTCCTCAAGCCTGCCGTATCGATGAAAACGTACTCTGTTCCGTTGTGGACGATCTCTGTATCCACTGCATCTCTGGTAGTCCCCGCGATATCGGAGACGATAACCCGGTTCTCTCCCAGCAATTTGTTGATCAGGGAAGATTTTCCCACATTCGGTTTCCCTACCACAGCAATGCGGGGACGGTCGTCCTCCTCGTCCTCCAAAAGCTCCCGGTCAAAATGTTTTGCCACTTCGTCTAAAAGCTCTCCGATCCCCAGGCGGGAAGCAGCCGACACCGGAATCGGATCCCCGATTCCCAGATTATAAAATTCATAAACATCATTGCCAAATTTCTGAAAACTGTCCACTTTGTTGACAGCCAGGACCACAGGCTTTCTGGACTTTCTCAGCATATCTGCCACCTTAGAGTCGGCGTCCACCAGGCCCTGCCGCACATCTACAATAAAGATAATCACATCCGCCGTGGAAATAGCGATCTCCGCCTGCTCCCTCATCTGGGACAGAATGATATCTTTTGCGTCCGGCTCGATACCGCCGGTATCAATTAAGGTAAAATTCATATCAAGCCAGGTACAATCCGCGTAAATGCGGTCCCTGGTGACGCCCGGGGTATCCTTGACAATGGAGATAGCCTCCCCTGCCAGAACGTTAAACAATGTGGATTTTCCCACGTTGGGACGCCCTACAATCGCAACTACTGGTTTGCTCATATCAATCTCCTTCTTCAGAGAAATATTGTCCCGGGCGGTGCTCAAAGATCCGCTCCGGTTCATAGCCGGCATATACCGGCGGTTCCTTTTCGTGTTCCGGGTGAAGAATTGCATCCACCAGGTCGTATCCGCCTGATTTTACTATATGGACCGGCACTTGTAAAGAACTTTCTACCTCTGTCCGGGTCACATCGTCCAGAAATACCTCCTCCCCGCTTCTGAACATGCAGGATGGAAGCAGGAGACAACTCCCCAAATTTTTTCCTTTTAGCTGAGCGATAATATCCTGGCCTGTGATCAGGCCCGCCACCGTAATCTCTTCCCCAAAGAAATCGTTCCGGATGGCGTACAGATGGACTTTTCTTGCCGGAAATCGCTCTTCAATCTGCTGAATATATGTCTGGAGAAACGGGTAGGCCAGTTTTCCCGTAGCAATGGAAACCTCCATCTCTTCAACATCTCTGTCTTCTTCTGCAAGGTTCTCCAATGCCTCCTCCACCTCTCCGGTAAGAAGCCGCAGCATCCCAACGCCGTTCTCTAGCTGGGGATAACCGTCATACCGCTCTTCTTCCGGCAGAGGACGCCCTGCCAGAATATAGAATTCATCACTGGCATGGATAAAATGTGTCTGATGGGCAGCGTACAGTTTTTTCTGCCATTTTTCTATCAGATCAATTGTCTCTCCGGCCTCTCTGGCGTTAAAGGTTCTCAAAGGGAACAGTCCGTCCCGGTATTTGGTCAGACCGACGGGGACGACCGACACGCTCTCCATGCAAGGAATGTACTCAGCCAAATCCCGGATCGTCCTGTCCAGCTCCGCCCCGTCGTTGATTCCCGGACAGAGGACGATCTGGCCGTTCATCGGTGTCCCGGCCTCGTACAGTCTGTCTATCATTTTCAGAGATCTGCCTGCAAAACGGTTGTGGAGCATTTTACACCGCAGTTCCGGATTGGTAGTATGAACAGAAATATTAATGGGGGACAGCTTAAAACGAATAATCCGGTCAATGTCCTTTTCCTTCATATTGGTGAGGGTGATGTAGTTTCCCTGAAGAAAAGACAATCTGGAATCATCATCTTTAAAGTACAGGGTATCCCTCATCCCCGGCGGCATCTGATCAATAAAGCAGAAAATACACCGGTTGCTGCAGGATTTATAATCGCTCATCAAGCTGTTTTCAAAATTAATTCCCAGATCTTCATAATTATTTTCAATGTCCAGCTCCCACTCTTCACCGTTTGCCTTCTGGACCAGCATAGTCATGGAATCGCTGTTTACAAAATATTGATAGTCAAAAACATCTTCCAGTTCCTGACCGTTAATGGACAAAAGTATGTCACCGGCCTCCAGTTCCAATTCTTCGGCTATAGAACCGCGGTCTACACTTGCGATCCGATGACCTCTCTGCTGCTTTTTCATATTGTGTCAGCCTTTCTTTTTTCAATTACTCATTTTTAGTATACAAGAGTTCCCTGGCTTTGACAAGAAATTTTCCTGCATTTCCATCGGGTAAGGCGTGTCATCCCTTGTACACCGCCGCTGCCATTGTTTCTGAAAAAAATCTGGCAAAAAATGGGGCTTCTATTGACGGGGCCCCCTCTGAAATGTTATAAATGGAATAGGTACTGCCCACACCAAAGGTACCTACCCTATTTCTCATGGAGGAACCAGAATGAAAAATACTTATGTTTTCCACGACTCTCTGCCAGTCGCACCGTTAAAGCTGGCGGCGCTCGACAGTTGCCGGGATCTGGCTCAGAAGGTCAACGACCATATTGTCACCTTCCGCAAAAATGATACGGAAGAGCTGATTCGCCGTAAAGCTGACCTTCATTACCGGGGGTATGACGCCGAATCCTATCTGTTAAAATGCTCTTGTCCCCGTTTCGGCACCGGTGAAGCAAAAGCACTTCTGAATGAATCCGTTCGCGGTACTGACATCTTCGCCATGGTGGATGTCACGAATTACAGTATTTCTTATACTGTCAACGGTTATACCAATCACATGTCCCCGGATGATCATTTTCAGGACTTAAAGCGGATCATTGGGGCCTGCCGTGCCACAGCACACAGAGTCAATGTCATTATGCCCTTCTTATATGAAGGCCGTCAGCACAAGCGCTCTCACAGAGAATCTCTGGACTGCGCCATGGCTTTGGAAGAACTGGTTCAGATGGGCGTGGAAAATATTATCACCTTTGACGCTCACGACCCCAGAGTGCAGAACGCCATTCCGCTCAATGGATTTGATAACTTTATGCCTACTTACCAGTTTATCAAGGCACTTTTCCGCCATGACAACACTCTCCGGATCGACAAAGAGCATCTGATGATCATCAGCCCTGATGAAGGCGCTATGAACCGTGCCGTCTATCTGGCAAACAACTTAAGCGTGGACATGGGCATGTTCTATAAAAGAAGGGATTACTCCAGGGTCGTCAACGGCCGCAATCCTATCGTGGCCCACGAATTCCTCGGCTCTTCCGTAGAAGGGAAAACCGTTATCATCATTGACGATATGATCTCTTCCGGCGAGAGTATGCTGGATACTGCCCGGGAATTAAAAGAGCGAAAGGCTCAAAAGGTTGTGGTATGCTGTACCTTTGGCCTGTTTACCAGCGGTCTGGAAAAATTCGATGAATTTTATAATAAAGGGTACATCGATTACGTGATCACCACAAATCTTAACTACCGCCCAGCCGAGCTGCTGACCAGGGAATGGTATATTGAGGCCGATATGAGCAAATATATGGCTGCTATCATCAACGCCCTCAATCACGATGTGTCCATCAGCGCCTCCCTGTCTCCCACGGAGAAGATCCAGAAGCTGCTCCAGAGATATCACGCCGATGGCTACGACTATGTTGGCAGCTTTGTTTAGATTGCTGTCAGATTTATTCCCTCAGCGAGAGAAAGGCTGCCAGATTTCCCCTGTGGTTTCCCATAACCCTGTGGGAATAAAGGTGATCCGGATTGCACATGGTGCAGATTCCTGCAGTATGAATGTTGGCAGGCTTTACCCCTGCCTCTTCTAAGACTTTTTTATTTGCTTCCCACAGATCCAACTGATATTTTCCGGATCTTTTTCCGGCACAGAAAAGGCTTTCGGCCCCCTGGGGTCCGAAGGCTTTTTTTACTTCCTCGATGACTTCCTCCCCCACTTCAAAACAGCTCCGGCAGATGCTGGGGCCGATGCAGGCAATCACATCTTCCGCTCTCGTCCCGTAGGCTTTCTCCATTTCCTTCAATGTCACAGCTCCCATTCTTCTCACCGTACCTCTCCAACCGGAGTGGGACAGACCGATAGCCTTTCTTTTCGGATCCAGGAAATACAGCGGAACACAGTCGGCATAAAATGTCACCAGGGTGATTCCGGGAATATCCGTGATCAGGCCGTCAACATCCTGGTAATCCCGTTCTTTTATAATCCCTTTCCCCTTATCAGCTTCCGTTATCCGACGAACATTCACCGTGTGAGTCTGCCAGGACAGAACCATGCTGTCCACACTTACTCCCAGCGCCTCTGCCATCCTCCTGTAATTCTCCATAACAGCGCTCTCTTCATCGTCCCGGGAAAACGACAGGTTCATAGAAGTGTAGCACCCTCTGCTCACCCCGCCATGGCGGGTGGAAAAACCGTTTATTACTATCCCTGTTTTTTCCAGAGCCGGAAAAGACAGCCAGACCACACCGTTTTGCTCTTTGACATCCATCTCAACCGCCTGACCGCAAGCTTGATTCCATTTTATTTCCATGTTGTCTCCTCCTTACCTAAAACGCATCTTTAATCAGCCGAATCTCAGCACCCAGGATCGCCACCACATCAAACCGGCAGGAAAGCTGCCCATATTCCGGATGCTCCAGCAAATATTGTCCTGCCGCCATTCGGATCCTCCGCTGTTTTTCCGGATTGACTGCCTCTGCCGGGTCGCCTTTTCTGGCATCTGAACGAAATTTTACCTCTGCAAAGACAAGGCAGTCCCCTTCCAGAGCAATCAGATCAATCTCTTTTTTCTGCCGGCTGCGGTAATTGCAGGCCAATATCTGATACCCCCTATTTGCTAAATAGGCAGCCGCTATTTTCTCATAGCTGCTGCCTACCTTTCTTCTATCTGTCGTTTCCGTCTCCCCCTGACTGAACAAATTTTGTAATAAAACTCCTTCTGTGGATCGGACAGGGCCCGTACTGCCGAATGGCCTCAATGTGAGCCGCAGTCCCGTAGCCCTTATGGCGGGCAAAGCCGTATTCCGGATACAGCTTATCGTATTCCTCCATCATATGATCCCGGGTAACCTTGGCCATAATGCTGGCCGCCGCTATGGACACGCTTTTGGCATCCCCTTTCACAATGGGGATCTGTCTCGCCTGAATCCCTGGCTCCGGTATGGTCACCGCATCATTCAAAAGCACATCGGGAATAAGGGAAAGTTTTCCTATGGCCTGGCGCATAGCCTCGTACGTTGCTTGAAGGATATTGATCTCATCAATTGTTTTCGGGGAAACCACACCGACAGCCCATGCCGTCGCTTTTTCCTGTATTTCCAAAAACAGCGCTTCCCGCTTTTTTTCAGACAGCTTTTTGGAATCGTTCAGGTATAAAATCTGGCACTCCCTTGGCAAAATTACCGCACCGGCTACCACTGGTCCGGCCAGAGGCCCGCGGCCCGCTTCATCTATTCCGCATACCGTTCCAAACACTTCATATTCCCGCTCATACCGCTGCATTTCTTCCAGACGCTGAAGTTCTTTCTCCAGTTTTTCTCTCTTGTTCGCCGTCATACTTCCTCCGCCTTCTGAGTCAGGATATTCTGACTCCGCTACTCCACCTTCATCTTTCCCAAAGGCCACAGCCGAATCCATATTTTTCCGATTATCTCGTCCCGTCTGATATTTCCTACATCCGGATCTCTGCTGTCGGAACTGAAATTGCGGTTATCGCCCAAAACAAAATATTCATCCTCGCCCAGGGTAATTGGTTCTGCCGCCTGTCTTGCCTCCGCAATCGGCTCTGCACCTACATCATCCTCAAGCTTTTGGCCGTTAATATAAACCCATCCGTCTTTAATCTGGACTGTCTCTCCCGGAAGGCCGATGATTCTCTTGGTGTAATATCGCCCTTCCCTCAGCCGGTATTCAAACACCACAATGTCATACCTTGCCGGCTCAGAAAATCGATAGGACAATTTATCTACCAAAAGAACATCTCTGTGCTGGAGAACCGGTTCCATAGAGCGGCCATAGACATCTGCCCTCTGGACCACAAATGCAATCAGGAGCAGAACCGCAAGGGCAGCCGCTCCAATATAGATCAGGAAAAAACCCAAATCTTTTGCCTGCAGTTTCTTCCCCGGCTTTTTCTGGTTTCCGGAAGAACGTTCCGCCCTCATTGGGCACTTACAGGTGGCAGTTCCAGAGTAATCCTTCCCAATCGCCCGCTGCGAAAATCATCCAGCAGAATGGAAGCGGCCTTAGAGTTGTCGCTGACACCACCTTTGAGCAGGCAGGCCCTGACTCTCGCAATCTGCTCCAATATGGCTGAAGGGCTATCGCCATCGTTTCCTTCCACACCCGGATAGCGCTTCTCAATCGACTGGGGGTACCGTTCTTCTAAGAATCGAATCAGTTCCAGGGCCAGTTCCTCCCTGTCCAGGATTTCATCATTGATAGAACCAATAAATGCCAGATTCAGCCCCGCCTTCTGATCTTCAAACTTGGGCCACAAAATGCCGGGCGTATCCAGAAGCTCCAGAGTTTTGCTCAGACGGATCCACTGATTTCCCTTTGTCACCCCAGGCTTGTTTCCGGTCTTGGCACATGCCTTTCCCGCAAAAGCGTTGATAAATGTAGATTTCCCCACATTCGGAATTCCTACCACCATCGCTCTCACCGGCCGGTTTAAAATCCCCCGTCTCCTGTCTCTCTCGATTTTTTCCTTGCAGGCTTCCTGGACTGTGGGGTTGATCTGTTTCAGACCGCTGCCTGTCTTACAATTGACCTTCACCACATGACATCCCAGGCCGGAAAAGTACCGTACCCACTCTTCATTGGCGCTCTCATCTGCCAGATCCGACTTGTTCAGCAGTACCATCCTGGCTTTTCCTGCAGCCAGCTCGTCAATGTCCGGGTTTCGGCTTCCAAGAGGAACCCTCGCATCCACAAGCTCAATTACCAGATCTATTAATTTAATGTCTTCCTTCATGGCACGTTTGGCTTTCGTCATGTGCCCCGGATACCATTGAATATTCATATATTTCCTCTACTCCGTCTCATTCGATCAGACCAATTTCGAGAATCGGGGCAATCTTCAGCCATACTTTCCCGATGATCTGACTTTTCTTCACATTACCCACATTGGCAAAACGGCTGTCTTCACTGCTGTCCCGATTGTCTCCCAGCAAAAAATATTCATCTTCGCCCAATAAAACCGGGCTTTCTGCCAAACCGGCAGATGCCACAAAAAAGTTCTCCTCTTCCGGCAAAACTTCCCCGTCAATATATATCTGACCGTTTCTGATCTGGACAGTCTCGCCGGGAAGGCCGATTACCCGCTTGACGTTCAGCTTCTGATCCTCTCTCTGAAATACTACGATGTCTCCTCTCTCAGGCGCTGTAAAGTCATAGAGCAGGCGATTCATCAGAACAACGTCTCCATTATTCAAAAGGGGCTGCATAGAGCTGCCGCTGACGGGGATCTGTGTCCCAAATCCATAAACAGTAAAACAGGCAAAGGCGATAACTACAATAATGTCAGTAACCCAGGTGACAATACGGCGAAGAATACCTGGTTCCTCATTGACATAAAATTCCACAGCTCTCCCTCATATCTATACTTTCAATGTTTGTCCCAGGAGGAATAAAAAGGGACAATTTGCATTGTCCCTTTCTGTCCTCAAGAATTATTTTACCAGTTCTTTTACCTTAGCGGCTTTACCTACACGGTCACGCAGATAGTAAAGTTTTGCTCTTCTTACTTTACCTCTTCTCACTACCTCAACGTTAGCTACAGAAGGGGAATGTAATGGCCAGGTCTTCTCTACGCCGATTCCGTTAGAATTCTTTCTTACAGTAAAGGTCTCTCTTGCGCCGCCGTTCTGTCTCTTGATCACGGTGCCTTCAAAAATCTGGATTCTCTCACGGTTTCCCTCTTTGATCTTGTTGTATACCTTAACGGTATCGCCAACACGGAACTCCGGTACGCTCTCCTTTAACTGCTCTGCTTCAATATTCTTGATAATGTCGTTCATCGTGTGAACCTCCTTAAGTTTATTGGATGTTCTTAATACGCCAATTCGTAACAGAGGACCATCTCTTCTTAAATCACAGCTATAATAGCTTAGCACAAAGGGGTTGAAATTGCAAGCAATTCTTCCAAATATTTTTTCTCTTTTTCTGTCAGACACGCGTCTGCCAGCAGATCCGGGCGACGCTCCAGGGTTCGCGCGATAGACTGCTTTCTCCGCCACTCTTCAATATTTTTATGATGACCGGACAACAGAACCTCCGGCACCTTTCTTCCCATAAATTCCTCCGGCCGGGTATACTGAGGGTATTCCAGCAGATTATCATGGAAGGATTCAATATCAGCCGACGTCTCGTTGTTCAGAACCCCCGGCACCAACCGGGAAATACAGTCAATCATCACCATAGCCGGAAGCTCGCCGCCGGTGAGAACATAGTCGCCAATAGACAGATGATCTGTGCAGATCATCTCCAGAGCTCTCTCGTCAATGCCTTCATAATGGCCGCACAAAAATACCAGTTCCTCTTCTTTTGCCAGCTCCTCGGCAATTTTCTGATTAAATACCCTGCCCTGGGGCGTCATATAAATTACTCTTGGACGCTTTTTCATTCTGGATTCGATATCCTGATAACAGCGCCATACCGGAGGAGCCTGCATCACCATTCCCGCACCTCCGCCGTAGGGGTAATCGTCCACCGTATTGTGCTTGTTTTCGGCGTAATCCCGAATATTGACGGCTTCCACTGAAATCAGCCCTTTCTCCATGGCCCGCCCCGTAATGCTGGTCGAAAGGCCATTCATTACCATCTCCGGAAACAGCGTCATAATATGAAAATTCATGGTCTTCTCCTCATCACAAATCCAACAGACCATCCATGACATGGATCCT
Organism: uncultured Lachnospiraceae bacterium; assembly: GCA_904395885.1. GTDB lineage: Bacteria > Bacillota > Clostridia > Lachnospirales > Lachnospiraceae > UMGS1370. The sequence goes on along the minus strand of CAJFOF010000039.1, from coordinate 30,013 downwards.
CATGGCCCGTTCTTCCACATCTACATTGAGAATGCACTCTTTAATGGCCGGGATCAGCAGTTCCTTCCCATTCTCCGTGCGAACCACATACACATCATTGGCCCCGGTAGGCATCACATCCGCCAAAGTCCCCAAAACAGTTCCATCTTCCGCCACTACAGACATTCCGATCAGGTCAGCGATAAAATACTCGTCTTCTTCCAGCTCTACGGCCTGATCTCTGGTAATATAAAGATCCCTTCCCTTATATTTTTCAATATCGTTGATATTGTCATACCCTTTAAATTTCAGGATCACCATATTTTTAAAGAATTTTACGTTCTCTATCTTTAAAGGAAGCCTTTCCCGTCCAGTATCGAGAATCACTTCCTCCAGATCCAGAAATCGCTCCGGATCATCGGTCGTTGGATAGACCTTCACCTCTCCCCGGACACCGTGGGTTGAACTGATCACGCCTACTCGCAGCATCGTTTCCATACCGGTTTTTCCTTTCTTCTAAATCCTCTATAAAAGAATCCTTCTCTGCAGAATTCTTCGCCTTCTGTGGCCCCTTCAGGGCCAGCATCAGCCTTCCGCGAAACAAAAACGGGGGCTGTCATCCAACCCCCATCATGTCACTGAATTTCTACAATCACTTTTCTGTCTTCTTTGGAAGCAGCCGCCTTTACCACAGAACGGATAGCTTTCGCGATCCGCCCCTGTTTTCCGATCACTTTTCCCATATCGGAAGGTGCCACCTTCAACTCAATCAACAGGTCATTGCCCTTTTCGGACTCCGTCACGACGACTTCATCCGGATTGTCAACCAGTGCTTTTGCAATCACTTCTACCAGTTCTTTCATAGCGCACACCTCTCAAGTTATTGGATGCCAGCGATTTTCAGAAGTTTGCTTACGGTTTCAGTGGGCTGAGCGCCTGTTGCCAACCACTTTTTCGTAGCTTCCTCATCAAACTTGATCACACTCGGATCTACGTTGGGATCATAGTAACCAACCTCTTCGATGAATCTGCCATCTCTCGGTGCTCTGGAATCTGCAACAACTACTCTATAGAAAGGAGCCTTCTTCTGGCCCATTCTTCTCAGTCTCATCTTTACTGCCATTTGTTTCACCTCCTTAATCATACTGTTTATAGACAACGCAGGGAACCTGCTTTGCTAACGCGAATCAATCTCAGAAAGGCAGCTTCAGCTTGCCTTTTCCGCCCATCAGGCCGCCTAATGCTCCCAGGCCGCCGCGGCGTTTGCCTCCCCCCATCATTCCGGGAAGCTGTTTCATCATTTTTTTCATCTGATCAAACTGTTTGCACAGACGGTTAACCTCATTCAGATCTACACCTGCCCCCTTAGCGATCCGCTTCTTTCTCGGAACATTCATCAGAGACGGGTTGGCTCTTTCCTCTTTTGTCATAGAAAGGATGATTGCCTCAATACGTTTCATATTTTTCTCATTGGCATCCATGTCTATGTTTCCAAGATTCCCCATACCGGGCATCATGCTCATAATGCTGGCCATGCCGCCCATTTTTTTGATCTGATTCATCTGATCCAGGAAATCATTGTAGTCAAACTCGGCTTTCTTCAGCTTCTGACTCAGTTCTCTGGCTTTCTCCTGATCCATCTCAGCCTCGGCCTTCTCGATCAGGGAAAGGATATCGCCCATTCCCAGTATTCTGGATGCCATGCGCTCCGGATAGAACTGTTCCAGGTCTGACAGCTTTTCTCCCATACCGATATAGAGGATCGGTTTTCCGGTCACTGCCCGGATCGAAAGAGCTGCGCCTCCTCGGGTATCGCCATCCAGTTTGGTGAGGATGACGCCATCAATACCAATCTTGTCATTGAATGTACCGGCCACATTGACCGCGTCCTGACCGGTCATGGCATCTACGACCAAAATTGTCTGATAGACATCTACCTGTTCCTTAATCTCCACCAGCTCATTCATCATATCTTCGTCGATATGAAGACGTCCGGCCGTATCCAAAATTACAACATTCAGATTATTCTTGGCAGCATGCTCGACGGCTGCCTTTGCAATATTGGCCGGCTTCTGTTTGTCTCCCATGGAGAAAACCGGAACCCCCTGCTTTTCTCCATTGATCTGAAGCTGCTGAATAGCCGCAGGACGGTAAACATCGCAGGCTGCAAGAAGAGGTCTTCTTCCTTTTGCCTTAAGCTTTCCGGCGATCTTGGCTGTGGTCGTCGTCTTACCGGCACCCTGGAGACCCGCCATCATAATCACGGTAATCTCCCCCGCCGGCTTCAGCGCAATCTCTGTGGTCTCCGACCCCATCAGTCGGATCAGCTCTTCATTGACGATCTTGATTACCGTCTGGCCGGGTGTCAGACTTCCCAAAACGTCTTCACCCACTGCCCGCTCTTCTACCGACTTGATGAACTGTTTGACCACCTTGAAGCTGACATCCGCCTCCAAAAGGGCCATCTTTACTTCCTTCAGGGCGGCCTTTACGTCAGCCTCTGACAGACGGCCTTTTCCGCGAAGGTTTTTAAATATATTCTGAAGTTTATCGGATAAACTCTCAAAGGCCATGAAATGTCCTCCTAAATCTCTGCAATCTCCCTGGAAATCTGTCCGATCCGTTCAACCAGGCTTCCGTCTCCGGTTTTCTGATACTGGGCTGTCAGAGTCTCAATCTCTGCTACCAGCCGCTTTGTTTCCTGAAACTTTTCCACCAAATGGAGCTTTTCTTCATAACTGGAGAGGATTTTATCACAGCGTCTCACCAGATCATGAACTCCCTGCCTGCTGATCCCCTGCTCCTGGGCGATCTCACTCAGGGACATATCATTGATGACTACATCTTCGTAAATCTGCTGCTGATGTTTGGTAAGCAATTCACCATAAAAATCGTAAAGCAGTCCCTGCTGGACAATCTTTTCCATCTCAATCACCTGTGTTATCATACATGATAGGAATCCGCTTGTCAAGTGTTTTTTCTTTACAGCCTCGCAAAATTTTTTTCTTTCTCGGAAACGGAGCTCTCGCGCCCAGCGCGGTCGCTGCAAGCGACATATTCGTTTCATAGGGAACGCAGTTTCCTATGAAACAAAAAAGAACCCCATTCTGCAGGATTCTCCGATCTGTTTTTCTATTTTCTTTTCCGGCTGTTATCTATTCAGAAATCGCCTCCAGGAAGCTGTTGTCCCAAAAATAAGGGACAGCAGGGCGACGACGAATGAAAGTAAATACAGTCTGTCAGCTTTGCAGCCTGCTGCCAGACCGGCTGCAAATATAGTAAAATATCCCACACCAAACCAAATCACCATATAAATCAGGAGCCTTGTGCCCATCCACTGCATCTTTCATTTTCCATCTGCATCCCTGCTGCTTATCCTGTGACGCCTCTATCCTATCAGAATAGCCGTGCTTTCTCTATCAGAATCTGGAAAAATTCTTGTAAAATCACGGTAAAAGTCTGGGGATCTATTGACTTCCCGCCCGATGGGTGGTATTATCAATTTTGGAAAATCAGTTTCAGGGCGAGGTGAAATTCCTCACTGGCGGTAAGTGGTTTACTACCAACAAGTCCGCGAGCCGGGTATGCGTCAGCATCGATGGCAGAATGGGTGTGATTCCCATACCAACGGTACAGTCCGGATGGAAGAAACGAAATACTGTTTTTTAGGTATTTTTTTAGTCTTGGAATTTTTCCGAGACTTTTTTGCTTTCCTGTGAGATTTTCCAAATTAAGATTCATTTAAGGAGGCAGAAAAATGTCAAAAGAAATCGCAACAAAAAACCCAAGTGCAGGCGCAGACAATCTGAAAGTCTTGGTCAAAATGAGCATGCTGGTAGCCATCTCTATCGCAATGGTCTACCTGATCCGTTTTCCCATCTTCCCGGTGGTATCGTTTCTGGAATATGACCCGGCCGATATTCCCATCCTCATCGGAACTTTCTGTTTCGGGACAACAGCGGGACTGCTTCTGACCATTGTGACTTCCGTCATCCAGGGACTTACTGTAAGCGCCGGCAGCGGGCTTTATGGAATACTGATGCACGTGATCGCAACCGGCGTTCTGGTTCTCGTCTCCGGCACAATCTACCAGAGACATAAAACCAAGCTGACAGCAGCAGTCGGTCTGGTCTGCGGAATGGCAGCTATGGCCATCGTTATGGTAGGAGCCAATCTGATTATTACCCCTCTGTTTATGGGTGTCAGCCGGGATGTCGTATGGGATCTGATGGCCTTTATCGTCGGCTTTAATGTGATCAAAGCCGGAATTAACGGCCTTGTCACCTTCCTGGTCTATAAAAGGATCTCCCATTTTCTCCATAAGTAAATAATATATAAAATAAAGGACGGATGCTTCTGGTATCTTTTTCAGCCGGCAGCTCCGCCTTTCTTTTATCATTTTTCTTTCAGGGCTGTCTCAATCAAAGCCTCCACACTGTCAAATACCCCGGCTGCTGCAGCTTTTGCCGACGGACAGCCGTTTGTCACCGTAAATCCGCCGAAGGTCCGGAGCATGTCCACATCGTTTCCCCCGTCCCCAATGACCAGTATTTTTTCAGATTCTTCTTTGAATCCGCACGCCTCCAGATATCTGCGGATTCCCTGGCTTTTATTCATTCCAAAGGCAACGATATCCACACTGTCAATGTTATCATAAGCGCTGTAGACTCCCGGAAAAGTATCGTTCACTTCTTTCGCACAGCCCATAGCCCGCTCCAAATCTCCGCAGGCCACACTGATCTGCCAGACCGGCTGCAGGTTGGGAATCTCTTTTTCATCTACCGACGGCACACGGAACAACCCAATCCGGTCAAGCAGTTTTCCGGGACGGCGTCTGGCAAAGGTTCCCCGGCCAGTCAACGCAAAACACCGGTCCGATTTTCGGATAGAAGGAAGCTGCATCAGACGTTTCAGTCCCGCGTTTTCCATAGGGGTATCGGCAAGAAGCCTTCTGTTCGGCCCAAAGATTGACGCTCCATTAGTGCAGATCATAAAATCCAGAGGTATCTTATACTCTTCTGCCGGCAAACTGACTGTCTCTAAAGATCTTCCTGTTACCAGGCCAAACTGATTTCCGGCTGCTCTCCATTTTTTTACCGCCTGTACATTCTTGATTGTCTGTTCCTCTCCAATATGAAACGTCCCATCGTAATCGCTTGCAAGAATCATCATTTTTTATCCGCCTTTTCTATCTTAATACCCATTCTGCCCCACTTATTTCCGTCAGGCAGGCTCAAGGGGCCTGCCACCTCAGAGAGGGTATCACACTGCAAAGCCTCTGTCAAGCAAAGCCATGTAAAAGAAAGGCAAACTTCCTGTAGAAGATTTTCAGAAAATGTGCTATGATAATAGCCATAAATTTTTACAATCTGGAGGTATCTGTATGCATCTTCCTCGCGGAATCTGCAAATTTGTTCACAATCTGCTTCTTTTTTCCGGGCTGATCGTCCTTTTCCTTGCTGTTCTATGCACGGAATTGTTTACTGTTATGGGAGTCGGTGCCATGGGAATGATCCTCATCGCTCTATCCTACGGCTTTGTCGCTCTTTTCTGGCGGTGTCCTCACTGCAAAAAAAGACTTCCCTGGCATGAAAACGGGGAGCAGGTAACGGTTTGTCCTCACTGTTCCCAAAAGCTGAAATAAGCCAACATAGTCTGAAAGCCAGACAGCTCTCGCAATTGCTGCGTTTCCGCTATCTGGCTTTTCTATATGCCAGTGCCGCTGAACGGCGATATCCATTTAATGTGATCTTCGGTTGATATATTCGGTTCTGATTTTTGAGTAGATAAATTTCTGGCTGCTGTACAGCCCATAATATCCCGACAGTGTGAAAGACACTGCTATCACAACAGCATAGTAAGGGAAGGCTTCCATGCCAAACAATTCCAGTGCCATAAGAAGCGATGACACCGGACAGTTGGTCACGCCCACAAACAGAGCGGCCAGGCCGCAGGCTGCACAGAGGGAAGGGGCAAATCCGGCAATCATACCTACCGTACATCCGAATGCCGCCCCAACACACATTGTCGGCACGATCTCACCGCCTTTAAAACCGGCGCCCAGGACAATCGCAGTAAAAATCATTTTCAAAATAAACACTTCAAACCCAATCTCACCTTCCATAGCCCGCTCAATCAGAGCGGTTCCGCTGCCCATGTAATCTCTGGTTCCCACCAAAAGCGTCAGAGCGATAAACAGCGCACTGGCTGCCAGAATCCTTAGATAAGGATTTTTTATGTATTTCCGGTAAAGATGCTGGGACTGGTGAAGGACCACGCAGAGCAGGATGCTAACCATGGCGCACAAAATCCCCAAAAACACAGTAAACACCCCTGTAGAAGCCGTAAAAAGCGGAATCTCCTGAACCGTATACGCTTCCGGCGAGATTCCCAGCGCACCTGAGATACCGGCTCCGATAAGCGAAGCAAACAGGCAGGGTACAAGGGCCGCATAGTAAATGACCCCCACGCTGATCACTTCCATGGAAAAAATCCCGGCAGCCATCGGCGTACCGAAAAGCGCAGCAAAAACTGCACTCATGCCGCACATTACTGCAATCTTTTTATCTTTTTCATCCAGATCCAGCATTTTCCCCAGCCAGTTTCCAAAACTTCCTCCAATCTGTAGAGCGGCTCCCTCACGCCCGGAAGAGCCGCCTACAAAGTGAGTCAGGATCGTCGTGATAAAAATCAGCGGCCCTGTCGCTGTGGATATGTCCGATGTCGAGGAGATCGATTCCAGGACAATGTTCGTCCCACGGTTTTCATCCTCATGGAACCTGTGATACAGCCAGACAATCGTCAGTCCTGCCAGCGGCATCAGGTACAAAGTCCATTCATGAACCTGGCGAAAGTCTGATGCCCACTGAATTCCATAAGCAAACCCAGTCCCAATCAGACCACCGCTCCCGCCAATGATACAGGAAATCACCGTCCATTTTACAAAATATTGGATATTCGACACAATCGGCGTCTTGCTGTCCAGCCGGTACATAACTCTCTTTCCTCTTTTCGTTTTTTAGCGGCGACCATTTCCTTCTGTCTTTCCCCGCCGTCTTCAGTTACCGCATTCAATCGTTGTAAGTGCCGCTTCCCTTCACCAGTTTGGGCCTGTAGCCGTGGTCATTGAGAGTTTCTACGATCTCCCTCTTGTGCTCGGTTCCGAATGCCTCCATCGTGATCCTCAGCTCTACAGCGGCATTCCGGTTCAGGCTGACAAACTGGTTGTGCTCCAGCTTAATGACGTTGGCCTGGATTTCTGCCAAAATAGCGGATACCCTGGCCAGTTCACCCGGCTTGTCGGGAAGAAGGACGGATACCGTAAAGACGCGGTCACGCAGAATCAGGCCGTGCTGAACAATGGAGGCCATGGTAATGACATCCATATTCCCTCCGCTCAGGATGGACACGATTTTTTTCTTTTTTACGTCCATATGCTTTAATGCAGCTACCGTCAAAAGGCCAGAATTTTCCACGATCATTTTGTGATTCTCCACCATGTCCAGAAAAGCCACAATCAGTTCGCTGTCTTCAACGGTGATGATCTCATCCACATTCTCCTGAATATATGGGAACAGAAGATCGCCCGGCATTTTCACTGCGGTGCCGTCTGCAATCGTATCGACCTCCGGAAGTCCCACTACATGCCCCGCTTCCATAGACGCTTTCATACAAGCGGCTCCTGCAGGTTCCACACCGATAATCTGGATCTTAGGATTCAGCATTTTTGCCAGAGTTGCCACGCCGGCACACAGGCCTCCCCCTCCGATAGGTGCCAGAATATAGTCCACTGTGGGCAGTTCTTTGATGATTTCCATAGCAATCGTCCCCTGCCCGGTAGCCACAGCCAGATCATTAAACGGATGGACAAAGGTATATCCGTGTTCCTCGGCCAGACCGAGGGCGTATGTGCAGGCCTCATCAAACACATCGCCTTCCAGCAGAACTTCAGCCCCATAACTCTTTGTCCGATTCACCTTGATGAGGGGCGTTGTCGTCGGCATGACGACCGTTGATTTGATTCCTGCCAGCTTTGCAGCGTAAGCCACGCCCTGGGCATGGTTACCTGCAGAGGCGGTGATCAGCCCCTTGGACTTTTCCTCCTCCGTCATGGTACTGATCTTATAATAAGCTCCTCTTACCTTATAAGCTCCGGTGTACTGCATGTTCTCCGGTTTAAAGTAGACTTTGTTTCCGGTCTGAGCTGAAAAATATTCGCTGTAGACCAGCTTTGTCTCTTGGGTGACCTTGCTTACAACCTCAGAAGCCTCTTCAAATGCCTCTAATGATAGATGATCCATGGTGTATCCTTCCCTTCTGTATGTCTCTTCTAGTTTACATTAAACAGCGCATTGACGAAATCATCCGCGTTAAATTTCTGCAGATCATCAATATGCTCTCCTACCCCTACATATTTTACCGGAATCCCCAGTTCCGACTGGATCGCCACAGCAATTCCGCCTTTGGCGGTTCCGTCCAGCTTTGTCAGGATAATGCCTGTAATATCGGCTACCTCCATAAACTGCCGGGCCTGTGCCAGGGCGTTCTGTCCGGTGGTTCCATCCAGAACTACCAGAGTCTCCCGGTAAGCCTCCGGATATTCTTTGTCAATAATCCGGTTGATTTTTTTCAGTTCTTCCATCAGATTCTTTTTATTGTGAAGCCGGCCGGCTGTATCGCAGATCAGAACGTCTGCATGCCGGGATTTTGCCGCCGCGATTGCATCAAAGATCACTGCCGCCGGATCTGACCCTTCCTTCTGAGCGATAATGTCCACGCCTGCACGGTTTGCCCACTCGGTAAGCTGCTCTACAGCCGCAGCCCGAAACGTATCTGCAGCAGCCAGGATCACCTTTTTCCCGGAATCTTTCAACTGGCCGGCCAGCTTTCCGATGGAAGTGGTTTTACCCACTCCGTTGACACCCACGATCAGAACCACTGACTTCCGGTTCTCGAACTCATAGGCATTTTCACCCAGATCCATCTGTTCCCGGATGCTGGCGATCAACAGTTCTTTGCACTGGGCAGGTTCTTTGATATGCTGCTCTTTCACTTTGCGGCGCAGATCTTCCACAATAGCCATGGTAGTCTGGATTCCCAGATCGCCCATGATCAGAGTTTCCTCGATTTCTTCATAAAAATCATCATCAATAGCGGAAAAGCCGCTGAATATAGAATCAATACCTGAAACGATATTGTTGCGGGTCTTGGTCAACCCTTCAACAAGACGTCCGAAAAATCCCTTTCCCATACTCTTATTCTCCTTATTTGTCCAATTCTGCTTCTATCAGGTTAACGGAAACCAGTGTGGATACGCCCTTTTCCTGCATGGTAATACCGTACAGGCGGTCGGAAGCGACCATGGTTCCTCTTCTGTGGGTAATGACAATAAATTGGGTATTCGCCGTCAGTTTATGGAGGTATCCAGCGAATCTGTCAACATTGGAATCATCGAGGGCCGCCTCAATCTCATCCAACAGGCAGAAGGGGGAGGGCTTCAAATTCTGAATGGCAAACAGCAGAGCTATGGCAGTTAATGCCTTCTCACCGCCGGAAAGCTGCATCATATTCTGCAGCTTCTTTCCGGGAGGCTGGGAGATAATCTGGATTCCTGCCTCCAGAATGTCCTCGTCTTCCATCAGTTCCAGAGTACCCCTGCCTCCTCCGAATAATTCCCTGAACACCTTATCAAATTCCACCCGTATCCGGCCGAACTGCTCCTCAAACTGACGCCGCATTCCGGTATCCAGCTCTAAAATGATCTGCTCCAGAGTCTCCTCAGCCTTGATCAGGTCATCGTGCTGAGTCTTTAAAAATTCATATCTCTCTGAAACTTCTTTGTAGTCTTCTATCGCATTGACATTGACATTGCCCAGGCCGCGAATCTCCGTCTTTAACGAATCTGTTGTTCGTTTCAGTTCCGGCACGGAAACCATGGATTCGTCCCGCAAAGGTTCTGCAGCAGAATACGTCAGTTCATATTCATTCCAGATGTACGTGATGTGGGAATCCATTTTCTCGTCCAGCTTTTCTCTCTGGTTCTGGAGCCGGAACAGTTCTTTATCCAGACCGGCTACCTGTCCGGAAATTTCTTCGCGTCTGTCGAAAAAGCCTTTCTGCTTTGCCGCCGTCTCATCTTTCTCTGCCGTCACAAGTTCCAGCTCTTTTCGGAAAGTTCCGGTTCTCGCCTCCGCCTCTTCTGCCAGATCGCGAATCCTGGAAATCTCCTCTTCCTTCTGGCGCACCGCGTCATCGCTCCCTGTGCTTCCCTGCAAAAGCCCGGATAATTCTTCCTTCAATTTTCGGATCTCTTCAAAAACCCTTCGGATATTTTCTTTTATAAATTCTTCCTTCTGAATAAGATTGGCTGTTTCCAGACGGATCGATGCCAGGTTTCCGGCCAGAGCCTCCCGGCTTGTTTTTTCTTTCTCCAGGAATTCTCCAAGCCGCTCCGTCTCCTGCGTATGGAACTCTCCCTGTTCCTCAAGCTGGGCAGCTTCGTCTTTTAACGCGCTCCGGCTTGCTGCGATATCTTTAACCTGTTCCTCCAACTGGCGGTGCTCAGTTACAAGATCAACGGCAGATTCGGCAATTTCCGCTTTCTTTTCCTCTAATTGGTTGATGTTCATCTGAACAGTATTCTGTTTCAGAAATGCCTCCTGCATTTGAAGGCGAACCGTCTCCTGATCCTTTGCCAGCGCCTGGGCAGTTTTTTCTTCCTCCACCAGTTTCTTGTTGGCCTTATCGATCTCCTCCAGAGCCTTTTTGCATGCAGCTTCCAGTTCCTCCAGCTCCCGCTTTCTTCCCAGAAGATTGCTGGAATTTTTAAAGGCACCGCCAGTCATGGAACCTCCGGCGTTTAGCAACTCCCCTTCAAGAGTAACGGTCCGGAGAGAGTACTGGAATTTTCTGGCTAGGGCGATGGCGTGGTCGATGGTGTCAGTCACTACCACCCGGCCCAGAAGATATTTCAGCAGCCCCTCATATTTGGAATCAGCCTCCACAAGCTCATTGGCCAGCCCCAGGACTCCCGGCTCCTTTAAAGCTCTCTCCTGGCTAAACACATTCCGGTTTCCGATACTGGTCAAAGGCAGGAACGTGGCTCTGCCGAACTTGTTTTTCTTTAAGTATCCAATCAGCTCCTTGGCTGTTTCTTCCGTGTCTGTGACAATATTCTGAATACTGCCTCCCAGAGCCGTCTCGATGGCTGCCTCGTACTTTTTATCGACTGTAATCAGATCAGCCACCACACCGTGTATGCCCTTTACCCGGCTTCTGACCTCCATAACCCGACGGATACTTCCGCCGTATCCCTCATAGCGCTCCGCCAGGTTTCTCAGGGATTCCAGCTTCGTATTTGTTGTGTGGTAAGACTGCTGAAAACCGTTCAACGCCCGGTTTAGCTCCCGGATCTTTTCCGCAGAGGCCGCCGACTGCTTCTCTATTTCGGCTTCTCTGGCCTTTAATTGGCTGATCTCGCCGCTGATCTGATCCAATGCGGTCCTTTCTTCCTTAATCAGCTCCTCCTGGACAGACTCATCACTTTTAGACTTTAACAGCTTCTGGCTGACCTCCGCCCGCCTTAGGTTTACCTGCTCCAGCATCGCCTCGTACCGCTGCTCTTTTGCATTGATGGAAGCCTTTTCATTTAATGTTGCAATAACCGCCTGCTTTAATCCTTCAATCTGCTGTCCTGTCTCTGAGATCACGGTATCTTTTTCCATCAGAGCCACTTCCGCTTTCGTCTGGCGGCCTAATGCTTCTTCTTTCTGAGAGGAAAGACTGCTCCGCTCTTTCTCGTAGGAGTCGATCTGAGATTCTTTCTCCCCCATCGCCTTTTGGACCGCTTCTATCCGGTTACCAATGTGCTCCGCATTCATCCGCTCCGTATTGATCTGCTCTTTCAGAACATTAATCTGGCCCTCCAGATTTCCCTTTAAGATTGTGTTCTGGGCATCCTTGCTTCGGATATCTGCCAGTTTTTCTTCCAGAGCAGCGATCCGTTCTTCCAGAACGTCATACTCTGCCCGGATTGATTCGGCTTCCTTTTTTCTTTTCTCCAGATCTCCGGATACGATTTCTTCTTTCTTTCCTATTTCTGCGATCTGTCCCCGGATCTCGGAGGTCTCCACCAGAAACAAGTTCACTTCATAGCGCTTTAATTCTTCCTTCAGCCGCAGGTATTCCCGCGCCGCTTTTGCCTGTCTTTCCAGAGGGCCTACCTGTTTTTCCAGCTCTCCCAGAATATCGTTGACTCTGACCAGATTCTGTTTTTCATCCTCCAGCTTTTTCTGGGCAATGGCTTTTCGGCGCTTAAACTTCACAATGCCCGCAGCTTCGTCAAACAGCTCCCGGCGCTCCTCCGGCTTGCCGCTGAGGATCTTATCGATCTGGCCCTGACCGATAATCGAATACCCTTCTTTTCCAATACCGGTATCGTAAAACAGTTCGTTGATATCTTTCAGCCGACAGGCGCTGCCATTGATCCGGTATTCACTCTCCCCGGAGCGGTAAAGGCGGCGGGAGACCGTCACCTCATCGTAGTCAATGGCCAACTGGTGATCGGAATTGTCCAGAGTAATCGCCACATAAGCAAATCCCTGAGGCTTTCGCATCTCGGTGCCGGCAAAGATTACATCCTGCATACTGGCGCCTCTGAGCTGCTTTACTCTCTGTTCTCCCAGAACCCACCGGACCGCATCCGCTACATTGCTCTTTCCGGAGCCATTTGGCCCTACAATACCGGTTATTCCGTTGTGAAATTCGAATACTATTTTATTGGCAAAGGATTTAAATCCTTGAATCTCTATGCTCTTTAAATACATGTCTCACCCATCTGTCTCTTTATCTCCAGGATTCCTTTGTAAGCAGCCATCTGCTCCGCCGCCTTTTTTGTCCGTCCGGTTCCCCGGCCGATTTCCTTTGATTCCAGGACGGCCCGGACTTCAAAGCTCTTATTGTGATCCGGCCCTTCTTCCCTCACAAGCTCATAAGCTAAAGAATCCCGCCCCATACTCTGGATGAGTTCCTGCAAAATAGTCTTGCTATCATAAAAGAGCTGCTTGTGTTCCATATCGTTGAGAATAAAACCAGTAATAAACTCTTTTGCATTAGCAAAACCACCATCCAGATAAATAGCCCCGATCAGGGCTTCCATTGCATCCGAAATGATCGAATCTCTGTTCCTGCCCCCCGTAGAGTCCTCTCCCTTTCCCAGGAGCAGATAATCTCCCAGAGAGATCTCCCTGGCACAGTAGGCCAGAGTTGGTTCGCATACCATGCTGGCCCTGGTCTTCGTCAGATCGCCCTCCGGTTTCTCCGGAAATATCTTAAATAGAAATTCGCTGGACACCAGCTCCAAAACCGCATCTCCCAAAAACTCCAGCCTTTCATTGCAGGCCAGTTTATCCAGCCGGTGCTCGTTGGCGTAAGAGCTGTGGGTCATCGCCTGCTCCAAAAGTCTTTTATCCCGAAACTCATAGCCGATGGCACGCTCCAATCCATTTCCTATCCTGTTCATAAAGCCTCCGTTTGATAATCAAATGCCCCGCCGCAAGCAGCAGGGCATCCTTTCTTTTATAGTTAGTTCAGTGCGTTCTTGATCTGTTCAACGGCATCCCCAACGGAAACGATGTGTTCGGCAGCGTCATCTGGGATCTTTACATCGAATTCCTCCTCGATTCCCATGATGATCTGGAAAATATCCAGTGAATCTGCGCCTAAATCATCTACAAATGTGGAAGTCATCGTCACCTCTTCCGGCTCGATATTCAGTACCTCCGCGATAATCTGCTGCAGCTTTTCGAATTCCATAAAACTTCCTCCCTAATTTGATCTATTTGTCGCGTTTGCGAGACTTTCTTGGACTTTTTCATTGATTTTCTGTTCCCTAAAGGTCACGCACTGAAGAATGGAATTACAAACTTCAGTGGATTTTGAATTGCCGTGAGTCTTTACCACCAAACCCTTCAGCCCCAGCAGCGGAGCGCCGCCGTACTGGCTGGCGTCAAAGGATTTCAGAGTCTGTTTGAGGGCCGGTTTTACTAAAAGAGCGCCGATCTTGCTGCGAAGGCTGGCCATCATCCCCTGTTTTACCATTCCAATCAGGGTTGCGCCGACTCCCTCATACAGCTTCAGGATAACATTTCCGACAAAAGCTTCGCAGACAATGACATCGGCCCCTCCATGAGGAATTTCCCTTGCTTCTATGCTCCCCACAAAATTGATGTCCCTGCACTCTTTTAGAAGCGGAAACGTCTCTTTGACCAGAGCATTGCCCTTCTCCTCCTCTGCGCCGATATTGACAATGGCAACTCTCGGGTTCCTGATTCCCACTACGTGCTCCATATAAATGGAACCCATTCTGGCAAACTGAACCAAATGAGACGGCCTTGCGTCTACGTTAGCACCGCAGTCAATCAGCAGAGACACACCTTTTTCAGTAGGGATCAGCGGGGCAAGGGGCGGTCTCTCCACTCCTTTCAGCCTTCCGACGATCACTTGGCCGCCGACCAAGATAGCGCCCGAACTTCCGGCCGACACAAAAGCATCAGCCTCCCCGGATTTTACCAGATTCATTCCCACTACAATAGAGGAATCCTTTTTCTTCCGAATGGCGTTGACCGGAGGTTCCTCCGTCTCTATCACTTCTGAAGCATGGACAACCTGAATCTGATCCTTCGGATAGGTGTGTTTCGCCAATTCCCGCTCTACATTCTCCCGGCGTCCCACCAGCAGGACATGGACGGTTTTCTCTTTATTGACCGCAGCCACGGCTCCCGCAACAATTTCAGACGGGGCATTATCCCCACCCATAGCGTCTACCGCTACTTTAATCATATGTGATTCTCCTTTCGGCTAATCTACATCATAATATACTAGATATTATGGTATAAATCAATATGCATTTTGTAACTTTTTTCTTGCATCATTCTATCCTTTGGCGTAGAATAAAAAATGCGATGTACCCCGCTTAAGGGGATATCAGCAGGAGGTATAAAAATTGAATAGAAAACTCAATCCGCGCAAAGGCGCAGGGCGCAGAGATCCCAATGTAGGACTCATGGCCCAGATGGCCCTTCTGACAGCCATCATGCTGATTCTGGCGTTCACACCTCTGGGCTATATTCCGCTGCCCTTTATGAATGCCACAACCATGCACATCCCCGTGATTATCGGCGGGTGTCTTCTGGGACCTGCAGCAGGAGCTGCACTGGGAGGTTTCTTCGGCGTGACCAGTGTGATCAAAGCCACAATCCAGCCGAACATCACTTCCTTTGTCTTCACACCTTTTTACAGCTTCAGCCCTCAGTTTCACGGAAGTCCGGCAAGCCTTGTGGTAGCCATAGTCCCCCGGATTCTCATCGGGCTGGCGGCAGGGTTCCTCTACCGGGCGCTGAAAACGCGCATGAAGGGAAAAAATGCCCCTCTTTTTATCTGCGGTTTTGCCGGATCCATGGTCAATACCATCGGGGTCATGTCCCTGATTTGTCTGTTTTTTGGCGAACAGTACGCTTTGGCCGGCGGAAAAGACCCTTCCCTTGTGATCCAGCTTATTCTGGGGATCATCGCCATCAACGGCATTCCTGAGGCCATCATCGGCGCCATCTTGACCCAGGCGGTAGGCCGGGCTCTATTGGTAGTCATAAAAAACACATCCCGTTAGAGGAGATCTGCTTATGAAATATCAAAAAGAAATTCCATTTTTAGAAATAGGCGGCTTTTCCGCCGGACATGCCTGCAATGAGGAGGCCGCCACTGGCTGCACCGTCCTTCTCTTTGACCGCTGCTCCCCTGCTGGGGTGGCGATCCGGGGCGGAGGCCCGGCCTCCAGAGAGACGCCTCTTCTGGACCCACTGGCCGCCTCCCAGGGAATCAATGCCCTGCTTCTCTCTGGCGGCTCTGCCTTCGGCCTGGATGCCGCAGGCGGCGTTATGACCTATCTGGAAGAGCGGGGAATCGGCTTTGACGTAGGTGTCACCAAGGTTCCCCTGGTGTGCCAGTCCTGTCTCTTTGACCTGGTGATTGGAAGAAGCGATGTCCGGCCCGACGCCGCCATGGCCTATGCCGCCTGCCAGGACGCCGATCTGCGAAGAAAGGCTTTGGCAGCACAGGGCGCTGCTTCCGAGGCAGCCTCCCTTCCTGAAGGAAATGCCGGCGCCGGCTGCGGCTGCACAGTGGGAAAATACCGCGGTGCCGATTTTGCCATGAAAAGCGGCCTGGGGGTCTTCGCCGTCCAGGCCGGAACATTTAAGATCGGGGCAATTGTGGCCGTCAACGCCCTGGGGGATGTCTTCGATTATAATACCGGAAGGCAGCTTGCAGGCCTTCTCAATTCCGACCGCACAGGCCTTGCCTCCACGGAGGAGGAATTTTTAAAGGATATCGCCTCTCCTCCTGACCTGTTTACAGGGAACACCACCATCGGGGCGGTGATCACCAACGGCGCTTTCACCAAAGCGGAGGTGAACAAGATCGCATCC
The DNA here is from genome assembly GCA_904395885.1 of uncultured Lachnospiraceae bacterium. Taxonomy (GTDB): domain Bacteria; phylum Bacillota; class Clostridia; order Lachnospirales; family Lachnospiraceae; genus UMGS1370. The sequence goes on along the minus strand of CAJFOF010000039.1, from coordinate 13,553 downwards.
ATGGCCCACAACGGTCTTGCCAGGACCATACGGCCCATCCACACCACGGCCGATGGGGACTCCCTCTACGCTGTCTCCGCCGGGGATGTGCCCGCCGACGTCAACATCGCCGGAACCCTGGCAGCTTACGTCATGGGAAAAGCTGTAAACCGGGCCGTCCTGGCCGCAGAGTCCAGCCACGGATATATCAGCGCGGCTGATCTTCCCCGGTAAAAGCTGCGCCGAAACTCACAAAAATGGCCCACAGGTACGGAGCGCCGAAGACACCCAGTTTTTTCGGTCCCCGTATCTCGTGGGCCTTATCTTCTTCCAGCTTCCAGTAAGCCCTCTCAACGGTCGCCCTGGTAATAGATTTGGATCTGCGGTCCACAAATAATTCCCCGCCCCTGACCTGATATGTAAAAGACAAGCCCTTGGCCGTGTAAAACGCTTCCCCCTGCCGCCTCACAAGGCATTCCCAAAATTCTGAAAAATCTTTCGGCGAACACACTCTGCCGTTTTCTGCTTCATCCATATTACCTTTCTCCCTTTTTGGATATTATCTGCACATCCGCGGCAGAACCACCCGACGGTCCCCGAATCGGCCGATCTCCGCCGGGATTCCGTAGGAAGCCTGAATCCGCTCAGGCGTCAGAACGGCTTCCGGCCTTCCCTCCGCCAGGACTCTTCCCCCAGATAAAAGCACTGCCTGATCCGCAAAATCCAATGCCAAATTCAAATCATGAACCACAGCCACAACAGCTAAGCTCTGCTCCGTTCCCAGTTCTTTTAACAGTCCCATAACCTCATACTGAAACCGGAGATCCAGACTGCTGGTGGGTTCGTCCAGAAGAAGCACCTCCGGCTCCTGGGCCATGGCTCGGCCGATCAAGGCTCTCTGCCGCTCTCCACCGCTTAACGTATCCATCCGGCAGAATGCCAGATGCTCCATGCCCAGCCGTATCAGAATTTTCTCAGCTTTTTCGACGTCCTGCCGTCGTGCTGCAAGTCCCATGTAGGGAAGCCGGCCTGACAGGACGGTCTCCATGACGGTAAGACCGCCGCGAACTCCAGTTTCCTGAGGAACATACCCGTAGATTTTCGCTTTTTCTTTTACAGACAGCCGATCTGTCTCCCGGCCGTTCCACACTACGTTTCCCCGAGCCGGCGTCAGAAGACCGTTTATGCATTTCAGCAACGTAGATTTTCCGGCCCCGTTCGCCCCAAGAAGCACACACAGCTCGCCAGGGTCTACAGCAAAACCGGCATCTTCCAGTATCTTTCTCTTGCCATAAGAAAAATGAATCCCCTTTATCTCCAACCCTCTCGCCATTACAAACCGCCTCTCCTTTCCTTCAAGATAAGGAACAGGAACAGCGGAACACCGACATAGGACACCACGATCCCCACCGGCAATGTGGTAGGGGAGAAGGCATTTCTTCCCAGCGTATCGGCAGCCAGAACCAGCATCGCGCCGGTCACGGCAGAAAAAGGCGTCACCTGGCGGTAATCATTTCCGACCAAAAGTCTGGCAATATGGGGAGCTGCCAATCCCACAAATCCGATAACGCCTGTAAAGCTCACAGTTCCCGCTGTCAGCAGAGTCACCGCTCCCCCTGTCAACAGCCGCGCTCTTCCGGTATTGATCCCCAGCGCCCTGGCCGCCTCATCCCCGCCGCCTTCCATCAGATTAAAAGCCCATCCCTGACTGAAAACCGCTGGAAACGCTGACAAAAAAATAGCGGCCATTATGCAAATATCAGTCCATCCCACACTGTTCAGACTGCCAAAAGACCAGTGGACGATAGCCGGAAGCTGATCCTCATTGGCGATAAACTGCATGGTAGAGTTTAAGGCACTGAACAGATAATTAAGGGCAATTCCTGTCAAAACCAGGGACTCCGCCCCCATTCCTTTAACCCAAGCGATTCCAAATACAAGCATCGCACATAAAACTGCCATCACAAACGCTGCTAAAACAGTTGCCGTCTTCACCATTCCCGCTGAAACACCGCCAAATACGATTACGGCTGCCGCGCCCAGAGCTGCCGCACTGGAAAGCCCTGTGGTAAAAGGGCTGGCCATCTGATTCCCTGTAATCGCCTGCATAGCCGCCCCCGCCGTTCCCAGGCTTGCGCCTGCTGCGATTCCGGCTGCCACTCTGGGCAGCCGGAGCATCAGCAGGATATTTTCTTCCCTGGGGGTCAGAGGCCCGGCAGAGAGAATCCGATCCATTCCAGGCAGGTAGGTGACCAGAAGGCGTCCCGGCGTCAGATCTGCAACGCCCAGACAGCACGCCGCCACCGCCAGTATCAGAAGGGCAGCCATGCATATCCCGAACAGAATTCCTTTTTTCCAGGAAAGCCTGACATATTGTTCTCTCAGTGTCCCCATAGCTCTGTCCTAATTCTGTGCAGGGACATGGTAAACATGAGGTGCATTGGGCTCAAAACCCTGGTATTCCATCCAGCGCTCAAAGATCTCGTCCGGATCCAGATCCGTCATCAGATCCGGGTACAGCCATTTCGCCATGTAGGCAGCTCCCACCATCTTGCCGAGACCGCCGCTCATAAAAGCCGTGTTTAAATAAAAATTTCCTTCTTTCACGGCCGTAAGGTCCTTCCAGCCGGGCCGCTCCAGCATGGCCTGAGCTTTCTCGGCAAACTCTTCCTGAGGCGGAGCTGTAAAAACGCCGCTGTTGCCGACTACCTCGCCGGCATAGATCTTCACGATCAGATCCGGGTCACTCTCCAGAATATATTCCGGATCAATATCCTTTCCAGCCAGGGAAGCATCCCCGAAAATATTTTCCCCTCCGGCCATCAAAATCATATTGTGCCAGCCGTCATTGGAAGTGCCCGGAATACAGGTCGTATAGTCGCCGCCGTACTCCCAGTACACCGTCTTTCGCTCTTCCACCTGTTCCAGCTGCCGGTTGATATAATCTACAGGTTCCTGATAAAACTGAACCAGCTCTTCGGCCTCCTCTTCTTTCCCAAACAGCTGGCCGCACAGCCGGATCTGCCTGGGAACATCCGAATTGTCCCAGCCGGTTATCACCACCACCTGGATGCCGAAGGGCTCCAGCTTCTCGATCGACTCTTCCACAACGCCGTTTTTAGGCACCACCAGAACCTGGGGATCCAGCTCAATAATCTTCTCGTAATCGTACTCGTCCTTGCCGAAGGTCTCATCTTCCCCGAACTGTGGCCAGTACACCTCATCCTGGGAGGTGTACAGATCTACGCCAACCACACAGTCGCCGGCTCCCACAGCCCGGATCAGCTCGTTATTGTAGCGGTTTGCCACGCAGGCCCTGGTCACCGGGAGCTCCAGTTGGATCTCCCGGCCAATATCATCCACAAAAATCGTTGTTTCCCCGGATTCTTCCCGGGAATCCGTTTTCGCCTCATCCGCCGCCTTTCCATTCTGGCTGCAGCCGGTAGCCAAAAGAACTGCCGCTGCCAGCGCAGCCGCAGTCCATACCATGTGTTTTCTCATTTTCTCATTCTCCTTTCAACCTGTCCGATCTGATATTTGCCCGTTCCATATGCACAACAGAGCAATCTTACCAGCCAGCAGGCTGAAAGGCCGCCTTCCCTATCCCAGAAGGCGATTCCCTGTCACCAGTCCGGCAGGTCTCCTGGCTTATGGTTCTTCCTCCGGGCCGCCTTCCCGCTTTCGCAGTGACATCCATGGCCCTTCGTCCCCAATTACAGTAGAGGTAGCTGTGGGGGATTCTCACCCCGCTTCCCTATTAAAAAGCTCCCGCTTTACCGGCTGCTGCAAATCAACTGAGCACGTCCAGCATACCATGAAAAGAGTCAGAAGACAAGTTTTTCAGGGATATTCTCTATTCCCACAAAAGATTGACCTCTATCACCTCCGACGCAATCCCTCTCAGAATATTGCGCTCCTCCTGCTGAGACCTGAAAAACTTCACCTGCATTTCCTTTTTCTGGGCGTACCGCACCACCTGCTCAAAGAAAAGCGGAATGCTCTCCACCAGGCTTCCCCCCAGAACCACTGCGTCCAACTCCACCATCCGCAGATAATTGACAATACACTTTGCAAAAATATTGGCCGCCCTCTGCACCTGGTCGATTGCCAGGGGATCCTGAGCCAGCACAGCATCCTTCAAGTCCTCCAGCTTCAAATGGCCCAGCTTCTTTTCCAGGATGCTCTCCGCCCCCAGCTTGATCTCCCGGCTGCACTGCTCCAGAATCGCCGTGGTGGAGGCGTAGGCTTCCACACATCCGTACTCGCCGCAGGTGCACCTTCGCCCGTCCATGTCGATGATCATGTGGGCGAAGCCGTCCAGGATGATGTTGCGGTTGGTGTGAAGCCGCTGGCCGATGATCAGTCCGGACCCGATGCAGGTTCCCACTGAGACGTACACCGCATTCTGGTATTCATCAAAATACCCGGACATATAGTGGCCCATCAGGGCGGAGCTGGCGTTGCAGTCCAAAAGCACCTTCATCTGGAAGCGGCTGCTCAGCAGCTTTACGATGGGCACCTGATACCATCCGTCAGCATGGAAATGGAGAGGGCCAATCATAACGCCCTCCCGGTAATCCAGCGGGCCCACGGCAGAGAGTCCGATCCCCAGAAAATCCTGGCTGTGCAGGCCGCAGTCCCCGCAGATCTCCCGGAAATCCGCAAACAGCTGCTCCACCATGGCCTCCGGCGTCAGGTCAGCCAGAATGTCATGGCTCCTCTGGGCCAGAATCTGATTTCCGAAATCCACAGCGGCGCAGAAAAACCGGGTTCTCGTGATGCAGACTGAAAAGACATAATTCCAGGTCCGGTTTACCGTCAGAATATCGGTCGGCCTTCCCTTTCCTTTGTCCTCCTCGCTGCCGGACACCACAATGTACCCCTCCTGAACCAGAGTCTCGATCACCCGGTACAAGGTGGGGGATTTCAGACGGCTCAGCTCCAGCAGTCGTTTTCTGGATACGCGTCCCATTCCATGCACATACCACAAAATTTTTCGTTCTTTTGCGCTAAGCTCAGCCATCATCCTATCTCCGTTCCAATTTTTTCTTCTAATACTTTTCTTCAAAAGAGCCCGGCTCAAACCCATAGGGGGTGTGCATCTTCCGCTGCCCTGCGCCGGTAACCCCCGCGGTTCGCCCGTCCGTCTCCGGCCTGGTCTGATAGTAAAACCATTCTTCCAGGCGATTATGGAGCAATTTTATCAACTGTTCCGGAGCTTTGTCAATAAGGTTCTCCCGCTCCTGGGGATCCGCCTCCAGATCATACAATTCATTGGGGCCTGCGGGGTAGCGGCAGACGTATTTCCATCTCTTCTGCCTCAGCATCCGCACGCCGCCATACTCGTCAAAGACAGCAATATCTCCCTCTGTCCGGTCTGCACACTGGCCCTTCCAGATCCCAGCAAAACTCTTTCCCGGAAATGCGGAGGCGTCAAAGGAGATTTCCCCGATCTCCATGACTGTCGGGAAAAAATCGCAGGCGCTGTAAAGCCCTGTCAGGCGCCTGCCCTCCGGGATCGTCCCCGGCCAGCAGGCGATCATGGGAACCTTCACAGATGAGTCGTACATATTGGCAGGGTACGTTCCGTTTCCTTTTCCCCAGACGCCGTGATGGCCGCAGTTAAAGCCATTGTCGCTGGAAAAAATGACCAGAGTTTCCCTCTCGATCCCCAGCCTGGCCAACAGGCTGCGGATCCGGCCTACCCCCTCATCCATGGCCGAAGCCGCGGCAAAGTACCCCCGGAGCATCTCCTCCCTCGGGTCATTGAAATCCTGAAAATCGATCTGCCAGGGATGTCTCTCCTCCACCGGGCAGCTCTCAAACCGGCAGTCCTTATAGAGATCCAGGTATTTCGCAGGATGATTTCCGATCCAGGGGGTGTGAGGGGCCGTGTAGTGAACGCTGAGATAGAACGGACTGCCGCTTTTGTGCGCCTCTTCAATGAACCCCAGAGCGTCCTCCGTAATCAGCTCCGTCACATACCCTTTCTCTCTGACTGTTTTTCCGTCCCTCACCATAGGCGGGTCAAAATAGGGCCCTCCGCCGGACTGATGGGCGTACCAGTGGCTGAAGCCTTTCTGAGGCTTTTCAGCCGACCCCAGATGCCATTTTCCGCTCAGACCGCATATATAGCCGGAGCTGCTGAGATAATCCGTATAGCAGGGAAATTCCTTTAAATATTCGATTCCCTTTTCCCCGGCCGTCTCCACATTTCCCCCGGAGATCCAGTCCAGCACGCCGTGAGTCGACGGCATTTTTCCGGTCATAAGAGTGGCTCTGGCCGGCGAGCACACAGGGGAGGCGCAGAAAAAATTTTCCATCCTGCACCCCTCCCGGGCCATCCTGTCCAGATTCGGCGTGCGGGCGTCCTGATTCCCGGAGCTCCCCAAAGTCCAGTATCCCATGTCGTCAGCAAGAATCAGAATCATATTTGGCCGTGTCATCGCTCCTCCACCTTTCTTTTCTCTTCCTCTAACAGGAGGATGCAGGTATAAAGCGCCCTCGGCACGTGAAACGCCGACTTCTGCAATCCGCCCTTGTCTGTTATCCTGGGTGAGCCGTCCCGGCGGAGCACCGCATACCACTCCCCGTACTCGGGATCCCAAAAATGCTTCTCGCACCAGTCATATAGCTGGCAGAACTGCTCCCACTGATCCTTCCTGCCGGCGGCCAGGGCAGACGTCAGCAGAGCGCACAGAGCCTCGGACTGGGTCCACCACACCTTCTCGTCCCACTTGAGATTTCTCTCTGCATTCCAGTCCCGGTACTGCCCCGTTCTCCCCAGATCGTCCAGCATATGGAGGATCCCTCCGTAAATGCTGTCCCGGCTTGCCTGGTACGTCTTTTCGATCATATTCAGAGCCTTCTCACAGGTATCTGCAAGGCCCATCCGCCTGGCCTCCCGGTGGACGAACCACATGGACTCAAACACATGGCCCGGATTGACCTGATGGCCCTCTGTACTTTCCACCGGCTTTCCATCTGCGGTCCTCAATTCATGGATCAGCTCCCCGCCGTCCGTAAAAACCGAAAAAATCTTATCCATACAGAAGCGGATCAGCCGGTCCGGCTCCTCATCCCCCAGAACCGGCCTGGCCCACGATACTGAATTGAGACAGATCATATATCTCCCATGGTTGAGGCACCCGGGATAATAAGTCTGGGGAAATGCAATGGGACAGCTGTCATCCTCCACATTCTCCTTCAGCCTCTCAAACGTCCTGCGGATGATCTCCTCGTCCTCCCTGCTGCCGGACGCCCGGGCGTAGGCGCTCAGCCCCATCAGGGCGAACATATCGGTGTACAGGGAGATGTGCCCCTGCAGTACCTGCCCTTTCTCATCCAGCAGGTAATTCCACTCTCCATCCCCGGCATAGCCGCGAGACACCAGATAATCCCGCCCCGCCTTCGCCAGCTCCAGCCAGGCCGGATTCCGGTCAATATCCTGATACAGCACGGAAAACATCCATGTCTGCCTCCCGTGAAGCCACATATTCTTTTCTCTGTTTAAAATATTTCCCTGCCTGTCAAAGGCCGTCACATAGCCGCCGCTGTCTCTGTCCAGAGTTCGCTCTTTCCAGAATCCCATGACGCCCTCCAGCAGCATCCCACGCAGCCTCTGCTGCCACTGCTCCAGCTCTGTTCTCTCCAACTTCCACATACCCTTCTATCCTTTCACAGCTCCCATGGTCATTCCCTGCACGAAATCCTTCTGGAGCAGCCACACAATGATGAACACCGGCAGAATGATGGTAACGCCGGTCGCCGCCATAGGCCCCCACTCCAGCCCCCTGTCTGTAATAAACCCGGAGATAATAACCGGCAGGGTCTTGGCGTTCCTGACGCTCAGAATCACGGCAAATAAAAATTCATTCCAGGTCCCCACAAAGGTCAGAATAGAGGACGCCACCAGCCCCGGCTTTACAACCGGAAGAACCAGGTAGAAAAACCTCTGGGCCATCCCGCACCCGTCCATTTTTCCGGACTCCTCAATTTCCTCCGGCACCTCCTGAAAGAATCCCATCATTAGCCAGATCACCATAGGAAAGTTAAAGCTGGTATTGAGAATGATCATCGCTGTTTTGGTATCAATCAGGTGAAGATCCCTCATCACCAGATAAATCGGGATCGCCGTGGCTATGGCCGGGTACATCTTCTGCAGCAGGAACCAGCAGGCCAGGACGCTGCGGATCGGCTTTCTCAGGCGCCCCTTTGTCAGAGAATAGGCCGCCAGGCTGCCGAAAGAGGACGCCAGAATCGTGGATACCACCGTGATCACAATGGAATTGTACAGTCCTTTTCCCACCCCGTCATTTTTAAAAATACTGATAAAGTTTTCAAAAGTAACCCTGGTTGGAATGATCACAGGAGGGCTCGACAGGTAATCCGCCTTCACTTTGATAGCGTTTGTAAACAGCCAGTACAGCGGGCCGATCACAGCAATGGCAAACAGGGTCATGACGATCCACTTTGCCGGCCTGCCCAGAAAATCAGTATACGTACTGCTGATCTTTGATACTTCCCTTTTTTTCATGCTCCCCCTCCTTATCCATCCTGCTTTCTGCGGTTTCTGACCAGAATAAATACACCTGACAGCAGCGCCATCGCAGCGATGAAGACCAGAGCCAGGGCGGCCGCATAGCCCGCGTCAAAGTATCTGAGGCCCTGGGCGTAAATGTAATTGGGCAGCATTTCCGTCGCCATGCCGGGCCCGCCTCCTGTCATAACGAAGACAATGTCAAAGACCTTAAATGCGTCGATGGTTCTCATCATCAGCACCAGAACCAGCACCCGGTACAGCTGGGGCAGGATCACGTGCCAGAAGCACTGCCATTTAGACGCCCCGTCCACCAGGGCCGCCTCTATGGTGTCTCCGGATATGGACTTGATGCCGGAAATCAGCAGCAGGGCAAACCAGGGCGTCATCCTCCACACATCCACCATAATGATCGAGACCATCGCCATAATCGGATTGCCCAGCCAGTCCACCGCCGGTATTCCCACCAGAGAAATCAGGTAATTGATAATGCCGGTATTCTTATCCAGCATCATTCTCCACATGGTGCCCGCTGCAACCGGCGCCATAATCATAGGAATCAGCATCACAGAGCGCATGACCCTGGCGCCCTTCCCGTCGCCGGAAAGCATCATGGCGATCACCATGCCCAGCACCAGCTCAATGGGCACCGACACCAGGGCAAATACCACCGTGTTCTGAACACTCCGTTTAAACACCGGGTCCTCCAGCATTCTGGCGTAATTCTGCAGGCCCACAAACTGCGGTTCAAAATCCGGCACATTGATCCGGACTTTCTGAAAACTCAATATAAATGAATTGCACAGAGGAATCAGCACCGCGACAATGACTACCAGCAGGGCCGGCAGCAAAAACAGCCAGGTCGTCAGGAACTCCTCATTCAGCAATCTCTTTCTCTTCTGCTTCAATCCCCTTCCCCCAATCTTTTCGGAAGTTTTGAAAGGGGCGTGATTCCGCCCCTTTCCCGTCATACAACAAGCTGCACCGCTCCGGTCTTTACTCCTTCCCAGGTTTTTACGGCTGCCCCGGTTTTACTGCTGCTGCGCTTCCTGCAGAGCATTTTCGATGGCGATGGCAGTGTCATTTTTGCTTCCTTCAGGCGGCGGATTGTTTTCCAGGGCGCGGGTCAGTTCCGATTCAAAAAACTCCATAGTCTCGTCCAGATCCATCTGCCCCGACATATAGGAGCTGACCGCATTTGCCATAATGGAATCCAGCTCAGCCGATACCGGGATCCTCCACTTGGGCAGGCACTTCTGCAGTCCCTCGCCCAGAGGCCCTACGATGGAATTTTTGATCTCATCCTTCTCCCAGAAACTGGTGTAGGAGGGCAGGATGCCGAACTCATCGTAAAATCTCTCCTGGTTTTCCAGGCTTGAATAGTCTTTGATCCACTCAAAGGCAATGTCCTTCTGCTTGGAATAGTTTGAAACCGCCACGCACCAGATGCTCATCTGCTTCAGGCCTGTCTTCTCCTCCGGGAACGGCGCTATCGCCCAATTCCCGCAGATCTGGGACTGTTCCGGGTCGTCGGCGCTCTGAATGATCCCCAGGGTCGGCCAGGCCTCGCAGAAAGCCGCCTTGCCCTGGATAAAGGCGTTGATAGATTCCTCCAGCCCCCAGGACAGTCCAGCCGGATCGGAATATTTCGTCACTTCGCCCAGCTGCTCCATCGCCTGGCGTCCAATCTCCCCGTTGACGATCACGTTCCAGTCCTCATCCGCAACGTCGGCCCCCATAGCCCAGGAACGAACCAGGTAAAGAACCGCGTACTGCTCTTTCTTTCCCGGTATGGAAATCCCGTACATCCCCTCATCGGGATTGTTGAACTGAGCCGCCATCTCCATGTACTCCTCATAGGTGGTGGGCGGCGTCTCGATCAGGTCGGTGCGGTAAGCCATCATATTGGGCGTGGGCGCCTTGGGGAACCCGTAAAGCACTCCGTCCCATTTGCAGGCGTCATAGACCGCAGGGATGAAGCCCGAGACATCCATGCCGCTCTCCTCCACCCTGGCGTCCAGCGGCTCCAGGTGGGGAGCAAACTCTCCCAGCCATGACAGATTCACGGCAACCACATCGTAACTCCCCGCCTGGCTGGCAAAATCCAGCATTGCCGTCTCATGAAACGATGCAAACGGCACATCGTTGACCTCCACATCGTACCCGGTCTTCTCTTTAAATTCCTCCGTCATTGATCTGGCTGAATCTGCGTACACCCCCGACATAAACAGCACATTCAGCGTTCCCTTTGACTCCTCCCCTGAATCAGCCGACTGCGCGGCGCTGGTACTCTCCCCGTCCGTACTCCCCGGAGACTCGGAAGACTGTCCACAGGCGCCCAAACAAAGCACTGCCAAAAACGCTGCAACCCCAACTCGAAACTTCATAGATTCTCCTCCTCATTTATTATATTTTATATAATAAATATTACCATTTCGCCAGTGTAATGTCAATATTTTCCGTTTTCTTTCCGCATAATTTATTTAATTTTTATATTTTTAAGAATAATATCCTATAGAGCGCTTACCATTTACGAAAGGGACCGCCCACAGCGTGGAACGGTCCCTTTCTTGTCGCCATCATTCAGTTGTTAAAAAGTTCTTTCTGGATCTTGCTTCTATTCCACCGTCACCGACTTAGCCAGATTTCTGGGTTTGTCAACATCCAGACCCTTGGCCACGCTGACATAATACCCCAGAAGCTGCAGCGGTATCACCGCCAGGCTCGCCGCAAAATGGGCGTCCGTCTTCGGCACATAGACGGTAAAATCTACGGTGTCCTCAATATCATAATTCCCGTAGGATGTCAGCCCCATCAAGTAAGCGCCGCGGCTCTTGCACTCCACCATGTTGCTGACCGTCTTTTCGTAGAGTTCTCTCTGGGTCAGAACGCCAACCACCAGGGTTCCATCCTCAATCAGGCTGATGGTCCCGTGCTTTAACTCGCCCGCCGCATACGCCTCCGAATGGATGTAGCTGATCTCCTTCATCTTCAGGCTGCCCTCCAGACAGATGGCGTAATCAATCCCGCGGCCGATGAAAAAGATGTCCCTGGCCGCCGCCTGCTTTGCCGCAAACCACTGGATCCGCTCTTTGTCCTCCAGGATTTTCTGGATCTTATCCGGAAGAGCCGTCAGCTCTTCCAGCAGCCTGCCGCACTCTTCCCCGTCTATCGTCCCTCTGACCCGGGCAAACTCTATCGCCAGGACATAGGACGCGATCAGCTGGGTGCTGTAGGCCTTGGTCGTCGCAACCGCTATCTCCGGCCCCGCCAGGGTGTAGAAGACATTATCCGCCTCTCTGGCAATGGAGGAGCCGACCACGTTGACAATGGCAAGAGTCCTGATGCCCCGGCTCTTTGCCTCCCGCAGGGCCGCCAGGCTGTCTGCCGTTTCCCCGGACTGGCTGATAATAATCACCAGGCCCTTCTCATCCAGGAGAGGCTTGCGGTAGCGGAATTCTGAGGCCAGCTCTACCCGAACCGGAATCTTTGCCAGATCCTCCATGACATACTGAGCCGTCACGCCCACGTGGTAAGCAGAGCCGCAGGCCACAATATAGATCTGGCTGATCCCCCGGATCTCCTCTTCCGTCAGCCCCACCTGGGACAGATCAATCCTGCCGTCCTTCACCACAGAATTGACCGTGTCCGTCACAGCCCTGGGCTGCTCATGGATCTCCTTCATCATGAAATGCTCGAATCCGGCCTTCTCCGCCGCCTCTGCATCCCACTCAATCAGGGTCGGCTCCTTCTCGATCTCATCGCCATCCAGATTGTAGAAGGTAATCTTTCCCTTCTGAAGACGGCCAATCTCCATACTGCCTATGTAATAAACCGTCCTGGTGTATTTGAGAATGGCCGGAACGTCCGACGCCAGATAGCAGGCCCCGTCCTCAATCCCCAGAATCATAGGACTGTCCTTTCTGGCCACATAGATCTCATCCGGATAATCCTTAAAGAGAACAGCCAACGCATAAGAGCCGCGGATCCTGACCATAGCATGGTTGATCGCGTCAACCGGGGTTCCCAGATACTTCTTGTAATAATAGTCGATCAGCTTTACCGCCACCTCTGTATCGGTAGAAGAATAAAACTGATACCCCTTTCTCGTCAGTTTGTCCCGCAGCTCCTGATAATTCTCAATAATGCCGTTGTGGACACCCACAACATTCCCGTCATCGCTGTGATGAGGGTGGGCGTTGGTCTCAGACGGCTCCCCGTGGGTCGCCCAGCGGGTGTGGCCGATGCCGCAGCATCCCTTCATCGCCTGGCCCCCATTGGTCTTCTCCGCCAGAACTTTCAGACGGCCCTTCGCCTTCACCACCTCGATCTCCGAGTCCCCGTCCCGCACCGCCAGACCGGCAGAGTCATACCCCCGGTACTCCAGCTTTGCCAGGCCGTCCAGCAAAATGGGAGCCGCCTGCTGATCTCCAATATATCCAACAATTCCGCACATAGTCATTTCCTCCGATCCGATAGCTTGATTAAAACAGCGTTCATTAGAGCACACCCGAAAATGCAGCCCAGGCTATTGTGCACCATATCGTCCCATTCAAACAGTCCTCTCCTCAGCACCAGCTGGCAGACCTCTATGGCCGCCGAAACCATCAGCCCGCAGAAGCAGGCCCAGCCCAGCCCCAGCCGTCTGCCCCTCGCCGCGGGGAGCAGAAAGCCCAGGGGCAGGAAGAGGATCACATTCAGGATGTTTTCCAGCAACAGCCCCCTGTTTCCCTCCAGAAAGACTTTCTTCCAGGACCAGAACAGATCCAGCCTGTAGCTGGCCGCCGCCTCCGGCCTCCGGGTAAAAACCGTTGAGGCGAAGACAACCCCCAGAAACAGCATGATCACGCAGACCGCCATGGCCTGGCTCGTTTGAATGAGCCGTTTCTTTTTTAATACATATAATACTACGGACACAGCCAAAAATGCAAGGCAAAAACAGCTTGTCTCCAAGAAAGTCCAGGGGCGGATGTAATGTTGGAGGAATAGGGATAGCTTTTGGATGGGGATCACCTGATTTCTTTCATAAATATGG